>JAEZCY010000069.1 GCA_023429845.1 Acidobacteriota bacterium | reverse complement strand
ACGCGCGACAGCGTCGCGCGTCCCTGGCGCGCCGCGAGGTGCTGGTCCAGCCGCGTCGCGTACGCGTCCACGTCCGGCGCCAGCGCGGCAACACCCTCGACCTGCGGCAGCGGAACGCCGGGACGGGGCGGCGCGAACTCGCCGAGCGACTCGCCGCGCTCGCCACCGAGCATGCGCTTCACGAGCGATACGACCTGCTGCGGTTCGAATGGCTTCACGAGCACGGCGTCGGCCTGGCATGCCGCCGCGCGACGATCGTCGATCGGCTCGAAGGCGCCGGTCATCAGCACGACGGGCACGTCGGCCAGCGACGCCTGGCCACGCACCCACGCGGCGACGTCGTAGCCGTCGCGCGCCGGCATCGTGGTGTCGGCGAGAATGACGTCCGGCTTGTGCCCGGCGCCGAGGTACCCTACCACCTCGTCGCCATCGCTGAACGAGACGACCTTGAAGCCTTCGTCGGCAAAGGTCAGCTCGATCACCCGCTGGACGGTGACGCTGTCATCGGCCAGCAGCAGCGTGTTGCTCATGGCCGTGAGCGTAGTCACGGCACCCACGTCCGTCAAGCGGGCCGGCCCATGACACGCACCCGCGCGTTCGGCGCGGGGCCAGCTGACGTTGTGCACCATTGGGCCGTGTTCCTGCGGCCCGTCCCCCTGCGGAGACCTCGATGCGGCTCGTTCTGAAGATTGTCGGTGTGCTGGTGGTGTGTGCGGGCGTGCTCGCGGCCGGCGGCTACTCGTACCTGTTGATGGCGTACCCGAAGGTCGGCAGCGCGCCAGACGTGCGCGCCGAGGCCACGCCGGAGACCCTGGCCCGCGGCAAGTACCTCGCCGACCATGTCGCGGTCTGCACCGACTGCCACAGCCAGCGCGACTGGACCCGCTACGCCGGTCCGATCAAGCCGGACACGTACGGCATGGGCGGTGAGGTGTGGGACGAGTCGGTCGGCTTCCCGGGCCGCCTGGTGGCCCGCAACATCACGCCCGCCGCGCTGGGCACGTGGTCCGACGGCGAGATCGTCCGCGCCTTCACCGAAGGCGTCTCACGCGACGGCACGCCGCTGTTCCCGTTGATGCCGTACACGTCCTACGGCCAGCACATGGCACAGGACGACGTGCTGGCCATCGTCGCCTACCTGCGGACGATGTCGCCACGGTCGCAGGAACTCCCCGCGCGCCTCCTCCACTTCCCGCTGCCCCTCGTCGTACGCACGATGCCTGCCGTGGCCAACCGGCAGGCGGCCCGGCCAGCCGCCTCGGACCGGGTGGCGTACGGGCGGTATCTCACGAGCATCGCCGCCTGCGCCGATTGCCACACGCCGACCGACGCGTCGCGCTCGCCGATTGCCGCACAGTTCCTCGCCGGCGGACAGGAGTTCCCGCTGCCCAACGGCCTGATCGCGCGCGCGGCCAATCTCACGCCCGACGCCACCGGCATCGGCGACTGGAGCGAGGAACAGTTCGTCGAGAAGTTCAAGGCGTACGCCGACGGGGCCGCGCACGTTGCGGTGCAGGCCGACGCGTTCAACACGCCCATGCCGTGGCAGTCGTACGCGGGCATGACGCGCGAGGACCTCGGCGCGATCTTCTCGTACCTGCAGACGGTGGCGCCCGTCGAGAACCGCGTCGAAAAGGTCGGCCGACGGGCCACAGCCACCAACTGACGCGCCGCCGTCGCCTCACACGTCCACCGGATCGCGACGGACGCGGCCGGCGATGAACTCGACGATCGACTGCATCGGCGTGCCAGGCAGGAATACGCCATGGACGCCGATGGCTTCGAGCGTCGGGATGTCCTGCTCGGGGATGATGCCCCCCACGAGCACGAGCACATCGTCCACCTGCTGCGCGCGCAGCAACTCGACGAGGCGGGCACACACGTGCAGGTGCGCGCCAGAGAGGATGGACAGGCCGATCACGTCGGCGTCCTCCTGCAGGGCGGCCGAGGCGATCTGTTCGGGCGTCTGGCGCAGGCCCGTGTAGATGACTTCCATGCCAGCGTCCCGCAGGGCGCGTGCGATGACCTTGGCGCCTCGATCGTGCCCGTCGAGGCCCGGTTTGGCGATCACGACGCGGATGGGACGTTCAGCCATACAGCCTACAGCCTGCGGCCACCGCGTCAGAACTCGGTCCGTTCGACGTACTCACCCCACACGTCGCGCAGCGCGTCGCACATCTCCCCGACCGTCGCATAGGCGCGGACGGCCTCGAGCATCGGCTCCATCAGCGGGCCCTCGCCGATTGCCGCATCGCGCACGGCTTGTAGCGCGCGCGCGACGCGCGTCGCATCCCGTGTCGCCTTGATGGCCGCCAGCCGTGCCAGCTGCGTGTCGGCCGCCGTGTCGTCGATGTAGAGCGTCGCCAGCCGGGGCCCGTCGTCCGCGACGAAGGCGTTCACCCCGACGACGGTCGTGCGGCCGTCCTCGACCGCCTGCTGGTAGCGGTAGGCACTCTCGGCAACCTCGCGCTGCGGGTAGCCCTGTTCGATCGCCGCGACCATGCCGCCCATCCGGTCGATGCGCTCGATGTAGGCGAGCGCCTCGGTCTCGAGCTGGTTCGTGAGCGCTTCCACGTAGTACGAGCCGCCGAGCGGATCGACGACGTTGGCCACGCCGCTCTCGTGCGCGATGATCTGCTGAGTGCGCAGGGCCAGCGTCGCCGCCTCGGTGGTGGGCAGCGCCAGCGCCTCGTCGAGCGAGTTGGTGTGCAACGAGTTGGTCCCGCCGAGCACGCCAGCGAGCGCCTGCAGCGCCGTGCGCACCACGTTGTTGTACGGCTGCTGCGCCGTGAGCGACACGCCCGCCGTCTGCGTATGGAACCGCAACTGCCACGCCCGCTCGTTGGTCGCACCGAAACGCTCGCGCATCACGCGCGCCCACATCCGCCTGGCAGCGCGGTACTTGGCGACCTCCTCGAAGAAGTCGTTGTGCGCGTTGAAGAAGAAGGAGATCCGCGGCACGAACGTGTCCACCTCGAGCCCGGCATCCACGCCCCATTGCACGTACTCGATGCCGTCGCGCAGCGTGAAGGCGAGTTCCTGCGCCGCAGTGGCTCCAGCCTCGCGGATGTGGTACCCGCTCACCGAGACCGTGTTCCAGCGCGGGGCGCGTTCGGCGCAGAAGCGGAAGACGTCGGTGACGAGCCGCATGGAGGGCCGCGGCGGGTAGATGTACTCCTTCTGTGCGATGAACTCCTTCAGGATGTCGTTCTGGATGGTCCCCGCGAGCCGGTCCCAGGCCACGCCCTGCCGCTCGGCCACGACCAGGTACATCGCCAGCAGCATCGGCGCCGGCGAGTTGATCGTCATCGATGTCGTGACGGCCCCGAGGTCGATGCCGTCGAACAACGCCTCCATGTCGGCAAGTGTCGTGACGCTCACGCCGCACTTGCCCACTTCGCCGAGCGAAAGCGGGTGGTCGGGGTCGCGGCCCATCAGCGTGGGAAGGTCGAAAGCGACACTCAGGCCGGTGCCGCCGGCGGAGAGCAGTTCGCGATAGCGCTGGTTGGTGTCGGCGGCCGTGCCGAACCCTGCAAACTGCCGCATCGTCCAGAGCTTGCCGCGGTAACCCGACGCGTGGATGCCGCGCGTGTACGGGTACTGCCCCGGATCGGCGAGATCACGCGCGTAGTCGCTGGCTGTCATGTCGGCCGGCGTGTAGACCGGCGCGACCTCCCTGCCGGACGCCGACGGGTACTGGTGCGGTGCGGACGGGAGCGGTGCGGGACGCGGCGCTTCAGGCGACGCGGGTGAGCTCACCCCGTCACCTTGACGCCGGTGAGCCTGCGGGGCGCGTCCGGGCCGTCACCGGCCTTCACTTCGATCAGGAAGTCGCCCGCCGGCAGGCTGGCGAGCGGCACCTCGGCCTCATGCGTGAAGGGGCTGCCCTGCGGTGCTGCACGGACGACGAGGGGACTCATGCCGTCGCCGGATCGACTCATCAGCCGGATGGTAGGGTCCGCACCGGTGACCGCCACACGCAGCAGCAGCTTCTCGGTCCTGTTGAAGGAACGCGCGGCCGTCGGCTGCGGGTCGGGCGTCGCGACGATGCCCTGCAGATCGCGCTGGGTACGAGCCCGGAACAATGCTGGCGTTCCCACGGCGCTCACGTCGCTGGTGAAGTCGGGCACGGCCATCTCGATGACGTCGGACTGAATCACGCCGCCACCGGCGCTCTCGGCCTGCACGCGCATCTGCGCCGTGCCCGGTGAGACGAGGAACGACGTCTGCCCGCCACTCGGTGGCGCAGCACCTGGGCCGGCCGCGCCGCCCGTCGCGCGCGCGCTGCCGTTGGTGCTGTCCGGACCTGCGGCCACGGTCGGTATGCGGCCGCGAAAGAGCGGCCCTTCCGCCTCGTTGACCGCCATCACCGTGACCTGCGACACAGGCTCGGTCGACGCCGAGGCCGCCTGGCCGGCGACAGCGCCAGTCGGTTCCCATGAGAACATCACGCGCGTCTTCCCGCTCGGGTCCGGCACATAGCCGACCCAGGTGCGCACGGTGCGTGCCCGCGCCACCCTGTCGATCTCCGACAGCGCCGTCTGGACGTCGGGCGGCGGGCCCTCCCTGGGCGGGGCCATGGCCACCGCGGCCTCCTCCGGCCTGAGGGCCCAGTAGCCGCGCCGCGCACGAACCTCCACGCCAGGGCGCTTCACGCGCACGCGGATCTGGTGGAAGCGGCCATCGGTCGGCGCCGCCGAGGACGAGTAGCCGAGCAGGTAATAAGCACTCGCGTCGCGCATCATCTGGGCGAGGCCCGTGCCGAGGTCGTTGCGGTTCACGATGGCGCGACCGTCCGTCTCGTCCGCCAGGACGCGCAGCGAGTCCTGCGTGCTGCGCAGCCCTGCGGCGTCCATCTGGAGTCCCACGCCCTCGTTGATGTCGTACTCGAATCCCGCAAGCCCCCGTGGGTCGAGCATGTAGAGCGAGACGTTGTTGCGGTTGGCGTCGGTCGTGACGTCGCGCATCAGCTGCCTGATGTCCATGTCGCCGAAGAAGCGGCGGCGGTCCTCTTCCATCGCGCCCATGGGGTCCACCGATGGATCGGCTGTCATCGCCGACGTGCCGCGCCCGCGGATGCCGCTCTGCGCGTTGACACCGCGCAACTGCGGCGGCACGTAGTCCGTGTAGCCCTCGCTGACGACGATCACCGTCTTTCGTCCCTCACGCATGCCGCCGAGCCGCGTCATCAGGCCACGCAGCGCGCTGAGGCTCACCTGATTGCGGATCTTCTCGACGATCTCGGTCGGGTAGTTCGCGTACTGCTCCTCGTACATGTTGCGCGGCGGGACGTACTGATACTTGCGCCCCTGCCAGCTGAGGATCTGCTGGATGACCGCCTTCTTGTTGCGCGTGAAGCTGACGGCTCGCAGCGGGTCGAGCGGGTACATCATCGCGACCATGTCGAGCGGCCCCACCTGCGTCTCGACGAACCTGACGAGGTCGTCCTTGACGGCGAGGCTCGCACCCAGCCGAACGTGGTAGTCGTCGAAGAAGATCACGAAGAGCCGCACGTCGTCGCGGCGCGCCTCGGCTTCCTCGGCAAACGTGGAGTTGATGTCGCGGGGTGCAGCCTCGCCGGGCGCCGGATTGCCGTCGACCCGAATGAGCTTGAAGGTCTCGACCGTCTGCGGCTCGCCGTCCTCGAGCACCTCGAAGTCCTCCGGCTTCAGATCAGCGACGGGCCGTCCCTGCTTGTCGGTGACGATGGCGTCGACGCGGACGAAGTTGATGCCGGTGCGGAAGGTCGGCTGCGGCGGCGCGTCCGGGTTCTGGGGCTCGCCCGGAGGCTGCGCAGCGGCCGGTTCAGGCGCGGCTGGCGGCTGCTGCGCGGACACACCGATGAGCGTGCCCGCCAGCGTCATGAACAGAACGCTGCTGCGAAGACCTTGCCTGATCATTCGTGTGACTGATGATAGCATCACGATTCGACACGCCGACCCACGCAACACGACGCGACGCGTGCCTGCCCGCGCACAACACTCCACCCGTTTCGACGCCGCATCCCGTGCGTCCGGCCGGCTCCACGCTGCCGCCCCAGAGGATTGATCAGTGACGACGCCACTCGCCGACGTGCCCGGTGCTCTGACGACACTGACCGAGGACGAGCGCCTGCTGCGGCAGAGCGTTCGCGAGTTCGCCCAACAGGAGATCGCGCCCCGCGTGCGCGCCATGGACGAGGCCGCCAGGCTCGACCCGACGCTGCTCCGCCGGCTGTTCGAGATCGGCGTCATGGGCGTCGAGGTGCCCGAACGGTTCGGCGGCGGCGGCGGCACCTTCTTCCACTCGGTGTTGGCGGTGGAGGAACTGTCGCGGGTGGACCCGGCGGTCGGCGTCCTGGTTGACGTACAGAACACGCTGGTGATCAGCGCGCTGCGACGCTGGGGCAGCGACGATCAGCAGCGGACGTGGCTGCCTCGCCTCGCGGGCGACGCGGTCGGCGCCTACGCGCTGTCGGAGGCGGCGTCGGGCAGCGACGCGTTCGCGTTGACGACGCGAGCGACGAAGGACGGCGACGGCTATCGGCTCGACGGGCGCAAGCTCTGGATCACCAACGCCGCCGAGGCCAGCCTGTTCATCGTGTTCGCGACGGTCGATCCGACCGCCGGCTACCGGGGCATCACGGCGTTCCTCGTGGCGCACGACACACCCGGCTTCTCCGTCGGCAGGAAGGAGGACAAACTCGGCATCCGCGCGAGCAGCACGTGCGAACTCGTGCTCGACGCCTGCCGCGTGCCCGCGGGCAACGTGCTCGGCGACGTCGGAAAGGGATACAAGGTCGCGATCGAGACGCTGAACGAAGGTCGCATCGGCATCGGCGCGCAGATGCTCGGCCTCGCGGGAGGCGCCCTCGATCACGCCATCCGCTACACGAAGACGCGCAGGCAGTTCGGCAGGCCCATCGCCGACTTCCAGGGCGTGCAGTTCCAGTTGGCGCGCGCGGCGACGGAGGTCGAGGCCGCACGACTCCTCGTCTACAACGCGGCGCGACGCCGCGACGCGACGCAACCCTTCCTCACCGAAGCGGCGATGTGCAAGCTGCACGCGTCCGAGGTCGCCGAGCGCACCGCCTCACTGGCAGTCAACCTGTTCGGCGGCTACGGGTTCGTCAAGGATGCGCCCGTCGAGAAGTTGTATCGCGACGCCAAGATCGGGCAGATCTACGAAGGCACCTCGAACCTGCAATTGCAGACGATCGCCAAGGCGCTGCTCGCGTGACAGAACCGCTGCGACTGAACCACCTCTATCGGGTCGTGGACCGCGAGACGTTCGCCGCGGCGCGCGAGTCGTCGTGGCTGCGCGAGGTGTTCGCGCCCGTAGAGTTGCGCACGACCCATCGGCCTGACTGGTCGTACACGGGGCTGTACTTCTATGGCGGCTCGACGTACCTGGAACTCTTCGAGGAGGGCGCACAGGGTGACGTGGGCGCAAGCGGACTCGCATTCGCCGTGGAGACGCCTGGCGCCTCTGCCGTGCTCGCCAGCGAGTGGCGTGCTGCGCTCGGAGAGGCGGAACACCGCGTTGTCGTACGCCCGATGGCTGCCGGAGACACTCCCGACGCGGCCGGGCCGGACTCGGCGCCATGGTTCCAGATCGCGCATGCGGTGCCGGACCGGCGCGACGGCTTGCATCTCTGGGCGATGGAGTACCACGCAGATTTCCTCGCCGCGTGGCATGCCGGCGCGACGGACGCGCGCGGCATCACCCGCCGCGAGGTCCTGGAGCGCTACGCGACCGTGTGCGGCGGCCCATCGTCGCCTCTGCTGGAGGACATCGTGGGCGTGAGCCTCGCGCTCGCTCCCGCAGCCAGCGGCTTCCTCGCGCGCCATGTGCACGCGTTGGCCGCCACCTCACGCGGTGCCGGCGAAGTGAGCTACATCGAAGGCGACGGCATCACGCTCGGCGTCGCGCCGGCGTCGCCGGGCCGGACGGGCGTGCAGGACATCGTGTGTCGCCTCCGCCGACCTGGCGGTCGGGAGACGATCGCGATTGGCCGGAGCACCATCCAGGTCGATGGCACGCGGCTCGTGTGGAAGTTCCGGTAGGCAGAGACGCGGGTTCTGCGAACGTATCGATCAAATGCGGAAATGCGGCGAATGCGGCAATGCCGAGGACAGGATGCGGCAATGCCGAGAACCGGATGCGGCAATGTCGAGAACCCCCGCTCTCGCCATTCCCGCATTCGCGCATTCCCGCATTTCTGTATCAGACCCGTCGCCCTCCCTCGTACGTGACGACGAGCAACGACACGTCGTCGGTGGCCGGCCGGCCGTCTCGGAACGCGACCGAGGCGTCCAGCAGCGCCTGGCCGATCTCGGTGGCCGGACGACCGGCCAGGCCCTCCAGCGTGCGTGCCACGCCCTTCGGGCCGAAATCCTCGCCCGAGGCTGACGTGGACTCGCTGATGCCGTCGCTGTAGATGACCAGCGCGTCTCCGGGCTCGAGCGTGATGGTCTCGACGTTCCACTCCCCGAACGGCAGCAGCCCCAGCACCGGGCCGCCCGAATCGAGCATCGTCACCGCCCCGGAGTGACGGACCAGCGCCGGTGGGCAGTGCCCTGCGTTGGCGAGTTCGAGACGCCCGTCCGGATACAGCACGGCGGCGCCGAGTGTCAGGTACTTGTTACCCGGGCTGTAGTTCAGCAACTGCCGATGGAGCGTCGGCAGGATCTCCGACAGCGGATGGCCGAGCTCGTGCAGCAGCCGCAGCAGACCCGTGGCGAGCGCCATGATCAGCGACGCGCCCACGCCCTTGCCCGCCACGTCTCCGAGCGACAGCGCCAGTGAACCATCAGGGCGCAACACGCCCTGGTACAGGTCGCCGCCCACCGAGGCGGCCGAATCGGTGCGCGCGTAGCACGTCGCGAACGCCACCTCCGGCGGTGCCTGCAACAGCGCGGCCTGGATGTCCTTGGCCAGGGTCATCTCGTGCTCGAACCTGGCCTTGGCGCGCGCCTCCTTGTAGAGCCGCGCGCTATCGATGGCCATCGCCGCATCCGCGGCCAGCGACTCGAAGATCGAAATCTCCTCGCGCGGCACCACCTGCGTACTGGCCGGCCGCGACACGAGCAGCGCGCCCACGGCGTCGAGTCGGCCCACGAACGACGAGTCGTCGGCGAGCGCGCGGCGGGCCACCAGCAGGGGCGCGGCCACCATGTCGGGCCGGATCGTGGTCGCGGTTCCGATCAGCGTCTCGTGCATCGCCTGGCTGGCGATGGTGCGTCGTCCCCGCACCGCCTGTCGCAGGAGGTCGAGTTCTTCCTGGGCGGTGGACGGCGAGGCCGTCCTCGGCAGTCTCAGCACGGTTTCGAGCTTGTCGTCGGTCCCGATGAGCGCCAGGGCGCCACTGTCGGCACGCATGATGCGGATGGCCGACCGCAGCACGGCCGTGAGCACCTCGGGCAGGACGGCGGCGGTGTTCAACTGCCGCGCTATGTCGAGCAGTTCCTGCAGGTGCCGCATCCCGGTGTTCTTCTCGTCGGCGCTCGCCGACTCGATGAGCGTGGCGATCGCCTGGCTCACGACCTCGAACTGCACCTGGCGGCCGAACCGCACGCGGTCACCGTCGGTGAGGATGCGAGCCGTGATCCGCTCGTCGTTCACGAAGGTGCCGACCGCGCTGCCGAGATCCTCGAGGATCAGCGCGTCGTCGCGCCGCACGAGCTGCGCGTGCCGACGCGAGACGCTCGGCTCCGACAGCACCACGCCCGAGAGCGGATCGCGGCCGATGATGACGGGGTGATCGCCGGGCACCACCTCGGTGACGGCTTCAGGCGAGTTCGGGACGAGCTTGAGACGGGCAGGCATGCGTATCGCGTTAGTTCGAGCTTACTTCGTCACGTGGTAGGCTGCTGCGCCATGCGCAGCCTCGAGTCGCCGGAGGCCCCGTCGAACAGCCGACTGAGGTGGTTCCTGGTGCTGGCAGCAGCGGCCATCGGCCTGGTCGGCTGGTTCGTCGCGGACCGACTCGCACCCTCCGACTCGCCAGGCGCCCCCTCCCGGCAGAGCGCCGACGGCACGGAGACGTCGGCTCCGGCAGCACCGGGCGTCCCGGACGATACGCCCTCTTCCGCCAACGTCGTCCCAGACGGAACCGAACGGCTCGGCCGCAACGGGACTCCAGCGAGC
>JAEZCY010000007.1 GCA_023429845.1 Acidobacteriota bacterium | reverse complement strand
CGTCGCGCGCCCCGACGCCGGCGCCCCAGCGGCCCCGACGCCATTTCACTCGAGGTGTCGCTATGCGTGAGTTCAGACAACTGGCAACAGACGTGATCCACGAATCGCCGACCAATCCACGGCGGTCGTTCTCGGAGACCAGCCTCGACGAGCTGACGGCGAGTGTCCGCCGTCACGGCGTGCTGCAGCCGATCCTCGTCCGCCCGAACGGTGAAGGGTTCGTGCTCATCGCCGGTGCGCGGCGGCTGCGGGCCGCCAAGCTCGCGGGCTGCGAGACGGTGCCCGCACGTGTCCTCGAACTCGATGATGCCGCGGCAGACGAAGCCACGATTATCGAGAACCTCCACCGCGAGAACATCCACCCGCTCGACGAAGGCGTCAGCTACCAGCGCCTCGTGTCGGCGGGCCGGACGATCGAGGACATCGCGGCGGCCCTGGGCAAGTCCAAGGGCTACGTCTATCAGCGCATCAGCCTCACGCGCCTCGTGCCGAAGGTCCAGGACCTGCTGGCGCGCGACGTGCTCCCGCTGATCTACGCGCTGAAGATCGCCGTCGTCCCCGCCGAGCAGCAAGAGGAGGCGCTGGCCCAGTGCTTCCGCCCCCTCTTCCGCGACGAAGAAGCGCGGCGCGACCAGCTCGAACCGCTGGCGCAGCTGACGGCGTGGGTCGAGAAGACCGTGCGTCTGAATCCGCGCAGCGAGGACACGCAGGTGCTCTTGCCGGCCCTCGCTGAACAGGTCGTCTCGGCAGAACAGGAGCGCGACGCGTCCGTGCT
Organism: Acidobacteriota bacterium; assembly: GCA_023429845.1. Lineage (GTDB taxonomy): Bacteria > Acidobacteriota > Vicinamibacteria > Vicinamibacterales > Vicinamibacteraceae > Luteitalea. The sequence continues at coordinate 30,307 of JAEZCY010000007.1, read as the reverse complement.
CGCGCTCTCGACCTTGCACTTCCACACCGACAAGGCCGACCCGAAGCCGATTCTCGCCAAGAGCTGGAAGCCGGCGGAGGGCAAGCACCGCTGCGAGCACGCACGCCCAGGCGTGATCGTGCTCGGGGACGGACAGGGCACGTTCCTGCAGGTCTGCATCGCCAAGAAGCAATGCCAGAAGCACTGGGGTCGCCCCAAGACGGCCGCCTCAGGACCGACGCCAGACCACACCGAGCAAGCCGAGGCCCGACGTCAGCAAGAGGAGACGTGGGCCAGGCAGCGCGCCGAACAGGAGCGGTGGCGGAAGGAACTCCGCCCTCGTGCCGTGCGCCTCATCGCGGAGCGCACGGCGAAGCTCGGTTGGTCGCCGATGTTGCTGCGACTGCTGCTGGAGGACATCCGGCCGGACGAACTGTTCCTCGAAGTACTCGGCAAGCCGGATCGGATCGCAGCCAAGCGCTACCCGCAGGCGCTCGCGGTCGCCCTTGCTCTGCGACACGGCTGGCAGCGTGACGACCTGGTGATGTTCAGCAAGCGTCTCGGCGTGAAGGTGACGTCCAAGGACCTCGCCGACACGTCCACACGACCCACATCCGATCCCGAGCCGCCCAGCGCGCCGACGGAACGGCCACGCAAGACGCCGAAGCGCCCATAGCGCCAAGGCCCTCGACACGCCGCTCACGGATCTCCGTGGGCGGCGTGCATCGAGGAGCACGCGAGCAGCCACTGGTCGCCTCCGGGCATCACGGTCGCGATTTTCGGGCTCCCCTCGCCGTCGCCAAGGCTCTCCGCTTCGCTTCGACCCGCTTCGCGGGCTGCGGCCTTGACGACTGGCTCGGAGAGCCTCGGATGGGCAATTACGTGATGCCCGGCAGGTTCTGCTCGGCTGCGAAGTGCTCAAGGAATCGCATCGCTTCGACACGGAGAACCATCATGTCCGACACATCGATCACGCCCAGCATCGAAGTGACGATCGGTCGGCAGACGCGCCTCTATCACGCGTTCGTCACGACTGCGCCTGCCGTTCTCGACGCTCCCTCCACGCTCACGCTCTACGCCGGCCCGTTGAAGGACGTCGCCGGCCTGGCCGTGGATGACCACGCGTTCGACTCCGCCAAACCAGCGACGCCGTCCCGGTTGGTGCTCATCGACGCCACGGAGCTCGGATGGCAGCGCGCCAGCGTGCGTGCCAAGGCTCATCGCCTCATGCCAGCGGACCCGGTGCTCGTCGGCTTCAACACGCTGCAGCAGTGGTTGTGGCAGCGGCTCCAGGTCCCGACGGAATCACTCGCCTGAATGGAAGACATCTCGGGAGTCCAGATCATGACGACCATCAACATTCACATCATCAAGACGAATGGCCATGCCGCGCCCGGCAAGCTGGCCGACGCGGAGATTCACTTCAGTGGCGGCGAGCTCGACGGATTGAAGCTCGTTGGGTTCGCGGTCTGGAAGAGTCGCGACGGCCGCGGCCAGAACGTCAGCTTCCCGGCGCGCCAGTTCACGGTGGGTGGCGACCGTCGCAGCTACTCCTTGCTCCGATGGATCGCGAAGCGGGAGGCGCAAGACCGGCTCGAGGCTGTCGTGCTCGAGGCGTACCGCCATCAGCAGACGAGTGAAAACGGCAACGGTAACGGGAGCGCTCACTAGTCGAACGGGAGGGCCGGACGCGACCTGCGCGCGCCCGGCCGCGCTTCGAGGGACTGGATCATGGAAGCGAAAGAGAGACATGAACCGTTCGAGGAGCGGCACTTCACCGTGCCTGAGCTCGCCGAGATGTGGAACTTGTCCAGGGAGTTCGTGCGACAGGTCGTCCAGGGCGAGCCAGGCGTCACCGAATGGGTTCGGCAGCAACCCGGACGGCGACGCTATCGGGTACTGCGAGTGCCCCAGTCCGTTGCCGAGCGGCTATACAACCGAGCACTGGGAAAAGCCGAGGACGATGCAGCACAGACGGCTGCGGGAACATGGGATCAGCGCATTCGCAGGCGACGAGGTCGGCGAATGTAAGTTCTTCGCCAAGCGGCCTCAACGTTCAGGGATTCGCCTGAAATGCTCGCGCACGCCTGCCGCAAGGTGTAAAGCCGAACGGCTTGTACACGGCAAGCCAGGTGGCGGCGAGCCCTACCGCGCTGAGCCGCGTGGCACGTTGAGCGAGAGCGCGGCGGTCTTGATGGACGCTTGGCCTGACACGTTCTCGGTCCACGCGAAGACGGCCTCGTCCCCGTGGACGGCAATGCGCGGATAGCCGCTCGCGCGTGCGCCAGAAATCTGCGAAACGCCAGTGATGGGGGACATCCTCCCGGACGTGTCGACGCGGCGCATCGAGAACGAAGACTTCTGTTCTGCGAACTCGATCCATGTGGCCAGTGCTGACCCATCCGGCAGCAGCGCCACATCGACACGCCCAAGCGCGCTCACGCCGTCCAGACGGACTGGCGGGCCGAACGTCCGTCCGGCATCGGCGGAGAATGCGGCGTAGGCGTGGCCGACGTCGTCCTTGACCGTGAACCACGCGAGCACCACGTTCCGGCCACGTGCACTCAGCATTGGTCCGTTCACCGGACAGGCGGCAATCTTCCAGTTGTCGTCGTGGACGGGCTTCGGCTCCGTCCATTTGCCGTCGTCGAGACGAGCGACGTAGATGTCGCGGATCTCGTCTTCGCTGCGGTTGCGGTAGGCGACAATCGGTCCGTCGCTTGTCACGGCTGCGGTCGTCGGACAGCATTCGCACACTCGCAGGTCAACTGGCATTTCGCTCGCCTGCTTCCACGCCCGGTCGAACGTGCCATAGCGCACACTCATCGCGCCTTCGGCGGCTCCGTGCGCATCGTGTCCATCCGCTGATCCCATGGCACGGCCGTCCAGCCAGACCAAGCCAAGTCCGGCGCCCGGCATCTGAAAGAGCGACGCGAAGCCGTGCTCACGCTGGGTGCCGTCGTGGTGAGGCGTGAACGACGACGACCAGGTGCGACCGTCGTCCTTGGAGTAGGACAGCCGGACGTCGTACGCGTAGGTCGCAGTCCCGCTCTTCTGGAGCCAATGCGCCGCCAGAACTCCATCGTCGAGTCGAAGCACTGACGGGACATCGGCCCAGTTGACAAACCAGTCGTCTCCGGCGGCAACGGTCGTCAGGGGTGACCAGCCGGTGGCGGTGCGCTCGGCGAACTTGAGTGTGGCCCTGGTGCCGGCTCTCTCCACCCAACTGAGGAGGATGCCCCGAGGCGAGACCGTCATCTGTGGTTGGGCGCTGCTCAGAGTCGACGGCGCTATCACCGGTGTGATCGTCGGCTGCCAGTCGGCCCATGTGGCGGCGGGCATCTGTATCGCGGAGACCGTCGCCAAGCCTGCACACACCGCGCCGGCCAGTATCAATCCCTTCATAGGCTGCCCATGATAGGCGAGCCCGCGGGCGCGAGATGTCACGCTTCTGACCGCCGCCTATACTGCCCTTATGACCGAGCCCCGCACCGCCGAGGCAGGCTCAGCTGACGAGCGCGCCCGAGTTGCCGACGTGCTCGTGGAGAACCATCGTGCGTTCTTGCGCTTCCTCGAGCGCCGCGTCGGTGACCGCGCCGCGGCCGAAGACCTCATTCAGGACGCCTTCACGCGGAACATGGACCGGCTGTCGAACCTGGCGGATGAGGCGCTCGTGCCCTGGTTCTACCGCGTGCTGCGGAACGCGGCGATCGACCGCCAGCGCCGGAAGGGCGTTGAGGACCGGGCACTGGCCTCGTTCACACGGGAACTCGCCAGCGCGGCTGAGCCTGACGACGACCTTCACCGAGAAATGTGTGCCTGCGTCGGCCGGCTAGCGCGCACCCTCAAGCCGGAATACGCCGAGGTCCTCCAGGCGGTCGACGTCGAGGAGACCCCGGTCAAGACGTTCGCCGACACCACTGGATTGACGACGTCGAATGCCGGCGTCCGCCTGTTCCGGGCTCGAGAAGCGCTCCGAAAGCAGGTGATCGCGTCCTGTGGGACGTGCGCCGAGCACGGCTGCCTCGACTGTTCCTGCCAGAAACCTTAGAAGAAGCGCCACTGTAATGAAAGGAACGCGTTTGCGTGAAGGAGGGTAGAAGGAGGTTGACCATGAAGGATCCGGTGTGCGGGATGCAGGTGGACCCGGCCAAGGCCGCGGGGACGAGCGAGTACCAGGGGCAGACGTACTACTTCTGTTCGAAGGGCTGCAAGGCGAAGTTCGACGCGAACCCCGCGCAGTACGTCAAGTAGCACGCAATTCAGGGGCCGGTCCTCCGTGGCCGGCCCCGAGGATCTGTTCATGGCTTCCGTAAAACCCGTTACCGAGTCTGAGGTCGTCGATCCCGTCTGCGGCATGAGCATTTTGCCGTCGGACGCCGTCGGCCACGCGACGCATCGAGGGCAGACCTATCACTTCTGCAGCCAGAGTTGCCTCGACAAGTTCCAGGCCTCTCCTGAGACGTACCTGAGTCCCAGGTCCACGACACCGCAGCAGCCTGCTCAGGGAGACGCGCGCGAGTACACGTGCCCGATGGACCCGGAGGTCCGTCAGATAGGTCCCGGTGCCTGCCCCAAGTGCGGCATGGCCCTCGAACCCGTATCGGCGGCGCCGGTCACCAAGACGGAATGGACCTGCCCGATGCACCCGGAGATCGTGCGGGACGAGCCCGGTTCGTGCCCGATCTGCGGAATGGCCCTCGAGCCGCGCACCGTCACGCTCGAGGAGCAGAACCCCGAGCTCGACGACATGACGCGCCGCTTCCGGTGGTCGCTGGTCCTGACGCTGCCGATCCTGGCCTTCATGGTGTCGGAGTTCCTGCCGGGTCAGCCGCTGCAGCATGCATTGCCGCCGGCGGCGATGACCTGGTCCCAGTTCCTGCTCGCGACGCCGGTCGTGCTCTGGGGCGGGTGGCCCTTCTTCGTGCGCGGGTGGGCGTCCGTCGTAAACCGCCACCTGAACATGTTCACGTTGATCGCGCTGGGCGTGGGGGCCGCCTACGGCTTCAGCGTGGTCGCCACGCTGGCGCCCGGTCTGTTCCCGGCGTCGTTCCGCACCCACGGCGATCAGATCGCCGTCTACTTCGAGCCAGCCGCCGTCATCGTCGTCCTGGTGCTGCTGGGCCAGGTGCTGGAACTGCGCGCGCGTAGCCAGACCAGTTCGGCCATCAAGAAGCTCTTGGGGCTGACGCCGAACACGGCGCGGCGCATCGACGCCTCGGGCGGCGAGCAGGACGTGCCCCTCGACCAGGTGCGGGTGGGCGACCGACTCCGCGTCCGCCCTGGTGAGCGCGTCCCTGTGGACGGCGTCGTGGTCGACGGGGCGACGACCGTCGACGAGTCGATGGTGACCGGTGAACCCATTCCCGTCGAGAAGGCCGAGACGAGCACGGTGACTGGCGGCACCGTCAACGGGACGGGCTCATTCGTGATGGAAGCGCAGCGGGTCGGGAGCGACACGCTGCTCGCGCAGATCGTGCGGCTCGTGGGCGAGGCGCAGCGATCGCGCGCCCCGATTCAACGTCTGGCGGATACGGTGTCCGGGTGGTTCGTGCCCATCGTGGTGCTGGTCGCGGTGGCGACGTTCGGCATCTGGGCGGTGTGGGGACCAGAGCCTCGCCTGGCACACGCGCTCGTCAACGCCGTAGCGGTGCTGATCATCGCGTGCCCGTGTGCCCTCGGTCTGGCCACGCCGATGTCGATCATGGTCGGCACCGGCCGGGGCGCCGAACTCGGCGTCCTGTTGCGCAACGCCGAGGCGCTCGAAGTGATGGAGCAGGTCGACACGGTCGTCGTCGACAAGACCGGCACCCTCACCGAAGGGAAGCCAGCGCTGACAACGGTCGCTGCCGAAGGTCCGGTCGACGAGCCGACGTTGCTGCGCCTCGTGGCGAGTCTCGAGAAGGTCAGCGAGCACCCGTTGGCCGAAGCCATCGTCCGCGGCGCCGGGGAGCGGGGCGTGCACACCGTGGCGGTATCCGACTTCCGGTCGATCACCGGCAAGGGCGTGGTCGGCACGGTGGACGGCCGCACCGTAGCGATTGGCAACACGGCGATGATGAGCGAAGTGGGGGCGACGGCGAGCGCGACGGACCGCGCGGACGCGTTGCGCCGCAATGGTGAGACGGTGATGTTCGTCGCCGTCGAGGGGGCGTACGCCGGCCTGGTCGGCGTGGCCGATCGCATCAAGGACACGACGGTCGAAGCCATCAAGGCGCTGCACGAGGAAGGCCTGCGCATCGTGATGCTGACGGGCGACAGCCGGGTGACCGCGGAGGCCGTGGCGCGGTCGGTCGGGATCGATACTGTCGAAGCCGAGGTGCTGCCGGAGCAGAAGGCCGCGGTCGTCAAGCGACTCCAGGGCGAGGGGCGGCGTGTGGCCATGGCCGGGGACGGCATCAACGACGCACCGGCGCTGGCCCAGGCCGACGTCGGTATTGCCATGGGCACAGGCACCGACGTGGCGATGGAAAGTGCGGGCGTGACGCTCGTGCAGGGTGACCTGCGCGGCATCGTGCGAGCGCGCCGGTTGAGCCGCGCCACGATGAAGAACATCCGACAGAACCTGTTCTTCGCGTTCGTCTACAACGCGCTCGGGGTGCCGGTGGCGGCTGGCGTGCTCTATCCGGCATTCGGGTTGCTGCTGAGCCCGATCATCGCCAGTGCGGCGATGACGTTCAGCTCGGTCTCGGTCATCGGCAACGCGCTACGGCTCAGGCGACAGACCCTCTAAAGTCTGCGAGCCGTGACGATGGGGTATAGTGGGAACGTGGTGCTCATGGCCAGGCAAGTCGTGATCGTCGCGACGGTGCTCGCACTGTCCGGATCCCAGGCGGTACTGTCCGCCTGCCTGGCTCTGTGTTTCGCCAGCACCCCAGCCTCGGCCGGCACTCACCATGGCTCGGCAGAGGCTGAGCCCGTCAATGTCGTGGCGGCCGCTGAGCACCACGGGCATCACGCCTCGCCCGCTAAGCCAGCATCAACTGAAGCCGCCGCCCCGCTCGCTGACCACCGCTCGGCGCCAGTACTGAAGTCGGTCTGTGGTAGTTGCTGCCCCGATAGCGACGTCACGCGTGTCGCTGGGCCGCGCGCCGAACGTGCCGACACAATCGCGCTGGCTATCGCGCCGACCACGCTGTCGTGGCAACTGCCCGTGAGCATCGGTCGCACTGCCCCATCGTTGGGTCCACCCGTGTCGCCCCCGCCTCCAGTCGGTGCCCTGACCCCGCTTCGGATCTGATCGTCCTACCTCGGCGCACACCTGCGCCTGTTCCCATCCCAGTTCAGTAGCACGTGTCTGAGCGGTCGCGCGTGTTCGCGTAACGCTCGATTCGAGAGGTTCGCTGTCATGAAGGCTACGATTCGTGCCTTCCTGCTGCTGGTTGCCTGTGCCGTCGTCCTCGGAGGACTGGCGGCCTACGCCATCGCCAGCAGGGGGCTGAGCACGCGGGTGCCACCGAGTGCCGTCGAAGCGTCGATTGCGCGCGCGATGCGCCGTTTGGCGACGCCAAGCGCCATGCGCGAGGCGAGAAATCCGGTCGATGTCACACCCGAGGTGATGGACGAGGCGCTGGCGCACTTCGCCGATCACTGCGCCACGTGTCATGCCAACGACGGCAGCGGGGCGACGGCCATGGGCCGAAGCTTCTACCCGCCGGCGCCGGACATGCGTCAGGCACGCACACAAGAACTGACCGACGGAGAGCTGTTCTCGATCATCGAGAACGGCATCCGACTGACCGGTATGCCGGCCTGGGGGACGGGCACGCCTGAAGGTGAACGCGGCAGCTGGGCATTGGTGCACTTCATTCGCAAGCTCCCCACGTTGACCGCGGACGATGTGGCGAGGATGGAGGCGCTCAACCCGAGAAGTCCGCAGGAGTTCCGTGAAGAAGAAGAAGCGCGCCGGTTTCTTGCGGGCGAGGACGTGTCGCCTGGGCAACCGATGCCGAGCCACAAGCATCAGTGACGGAATCATTTCGTGTCAGGAGTCAGTTTCATGTTTGCTCGTGATCGAAGCGTTAGGTCCGCGTCGATGCCATCCCGGCGGACGTTTGTGAAGGGGCTTGCTATCGGCGGCGTCGCCGCGAGCGTGGGCGTGGTGCGTCCTCCGCTCTGGGCACAATCGCGCCAGCGGCAGGAATCGTCCGTCCTCACTGGCACCGAGTTCGACCTGGGCATCGGCGAGACGGAGGTCAACATCACCGGCGCAACCCGGACGGCGCTCACCATCAATGACTCGCTGCCCGGTCCCCTGCTGCGATGGCGTGAGGGCGACACGATCACGTTGCACGTGTCGAACCGCCTCGATGAAGACACGTCGATCCACTGGCACGGCATCCTGCTGCCCGCCAACATGGATGGCGTCCCGGGGCTCAGCTTCTCGGGGATTCACCCTGGTCGGACCTACCGTTACCAGTTCACCGTGAAGCAGCACGGCACCTACTGGTACCACAGCCATTCCGGCTTCCAGGAACAGGCGGGCGTCTATGGGCCCCTCGTCATCGAGCCGCGCGATCCGGACCCGGTCGCGTTCGATCGCGAGCACGTCGTGATGCTCACGGATTGGACCGACGAGCGTCCCGAGCGCGTGTTCACGAAGCTCAAGAAGCAGTCGGACTACTACAACTTCCGTCAGCGCACGCTGACGACGTTCATTCGCGACGTGAAGGACCGCGGCCTCGGCGCCACGCTGGCCGAGCGGCGGATGTGGGGCCAGATGCGGATGAGCGCCGCCGATCTCGCCGATGTGACGGGCTACACCTACACCTACCTGATGAACGGTCGCGCGCCTGCGGGCAACTGGACCGGACTGTTCACGCCGGGCGAGAAGGTGCGCCTCCGCTTCATCAATGGCTCCGCCATGTCGTACTTCGATGTGCGGATCCCGGGGCTGAAGATGACGGTCGTGGCCGCGGACGGCTTGCCCGTCCGCCCGGTGTCCGTGGACGAGTTCCGTATCGCCGTGGCCGAGACCTTCGACGTGATTGTCGAGCCCTCTGGTCAGGACGCGTTCACGATCTTCGCGCAGGCGATGGATCGCACGGGGTTTGCCGCCGGAACGCTGGCCACACGCGCCGGTCTTGCCGCACCCGTGCCCGATCTCGATCCCCGGCCGGTCCTGACGATGGCCGACATGGGACACGGGGGCATGGGGCACGACATGAGCGCCATGGAGAAGAGCCCGGACGCGGGGACGGCCGTCGACCCCCACGCCGGACACGCCATGCCAGCGTCGGCGCCGACCCCGCCTCCCGCGCAACCCGACCCGCACGCCGGACACGTGATGCCCCAGGCTCCAGCCAAGCCGGCGGATCCGCATGCGGGGCATGACATGTCCGCCATGGGCAGCGGCATGCAAGCGCACCCGGCGTCTGAGCGAGGCAATCCGCTCGTTGACATGCAGACCATGACGCCGTCGGCGAAGCTCGATGATCCGGGCCTCGGCTTGCGGGACAACGGCCGGCGCGTGTTGACCTATGCGGATCTGACGAGCGCCTTCGAGGACCCGGACCGTCGCGAGCCCTCGCGGACGATCGAACTACATCTCACCGGCCACATGGAACGATTCGCCTGGTCGTTCGACGGCATCAAGTTCTCCAGCGCCGAACCCGTTCGGCTGACCTACGGCGAGCGCGTGCGCATCGTCCTCGTGAACGACACGATGATGACCCACCCCATCCACCTGCACGGGATGTGGAGCGACCTCGAAGACGACGAGGGCCGGTTCAAGGTACGGAAGCACACGATCGACATGCCCCCCGGGTCTCGGCGCAGCTACCGCGTGACCGCGGATGCGCTCGGGCGATGGGCGTACCACTGCCACCTGCTCTACCACATGGAGGCGGGGATGTTTCGCGAGGTGCGCGTCGAGGAAGGGCCGACATCATGACCCGCAGGCTCCTCGCGATCTCGATGCTGCTCCTTGGCAGTGCCTTGCCAACGAGCGCGCAGCAGTCACCGGCGACACATCAACACCCGACGCAGCCGCCGGCCACCACGACGCCGCCGAGTGAGCATGCCGGGCACCAGGCTCCGACGGTGGAACGTCCGTCCTTCATCCCGCCCATCACTGAGGCGGATCGGAAGGCCGCCTTTCCGGACGTGCAAGGGCATGCCGTTCACGACATGGCGATCAACTACTTCGTGTTGTTCGACCAGCTCGAATGGCAATCGGGCGGCGGGACGGATGCGTTCAGCTGGGACACGAAAGGGTGGGTGGGCCAAGACCGCAATCGCTTCTGGTTCCGGAGCGAAGGCGAGCGGGCCGATGGTCGGACCGAGCAGGCGCAAGTGAACCTGCTCTACGGCCGCGCCATCGCGCGATGGTGGGACGTCACTGCCGGTGTGAGGGTCGATGCGCTGCCGGACACGCCGCGCACCGCGCTGGCGCTGGGCATCCAGGGTTTGGCGCCGTACTGGTTCGAGGTCGAAGCCTCTGCGTACGTCGAACCGTCAGGGCGGACACACCTCCGTTTCGAGACCGAGTACGACCTGCTGATTACCAACCGCCTCGTGCTGCAGCCGTTGGCGGAGTTCGAGATCTATGGCCGCGCGGATCCGGAACGCCTGATTGGCGCGGGCCTGTCCACGGGGGAGTTCGGACTGCGGCTGCGATACGAGTTCCGGCGCGAGTTCGCACCGTACGTCGGCGTGGTCTGGAGCCGCAGGTTCTTCGACACGGCCGACCAGGCGCGGGCGGCCGGAGAGGACGTGGCCAGTACGCGATTGGCGGTGGGCCTTCGCACGTGGTTCTAGTTCGACAGGCGCCTGCGCTTCGGGAGCGGCGCGGGACGGCCTTGGTGAGCTTCCGCGACTGGAGAGGAGCACAACTCATGACTCGACGACTGATGCTTACCGTAGTGGCCATGGTGGCGGTCTTCACGCTGCAGGGGCTCGCCCATGAGGGCCACGACCACAAGGTGCTGGGCACGGTGACCATGGCGGCCCCTGATCACGTCATGCTCAAGGACAAGGACGACAAGGACGTCACGGTCTATATCAACCGAGACACGAAGGTCCTGCGCGACAAGAAGCCCGCGAAGGTCGACGACATCAGAAGCGGCATCCGCGTCGTGATCACCGCGAGGACGGTCAAGGACAACGGCGTCGACAAGATGGTGGCGAGGCAGATCGAGCTGGGTGCAGCCCAGTCGGCTCGGTGACATCGTGATGCAACTGCGTACGTCGTCGCTGCTCGTCTGTGCCTTCCTCGCCAGCACGGGAGTCGTGCTGGCGCATCCCGGCCGCACCACCGATCGCATCGGCGCTGCAACGACCAGCGAAGACAACCGTAGGGTCGGCGAGCCTGGGACGCGAATCCCGGCGCCAGTCAGACCCTCCTCCTCGGTCGGCCAGGACGAGGCCACCGCCGTGGCTGCCTGGCTGAAGACCTACGACGCGGCCTTCAACGCAAAGGACTTGGAGAAGCTCGCCAGCTTCTACCATCCAGACGTCACGATCTATGAAGGCGCGGGCATCAACAACGGCTGGGCCGATTACCGCGACAGACACCTTGGTCCCGAACTGAAGGCGTTCCAGAATCTCCAGTTCGCACACTCCGACACCAGAGTCACGGTGCTACCCGGAGGACAGTCGGCGTACGCCACGTCACGCTACACGCTGAAGGCGAAGATAGGCGATCGCGACATCGACTCCGAGGGGCTGGCGACCTACCTGCTGCTCAAAGGCGCCAATGGCGACTGGCAGATTCGGCACTCGCACACATCGAGCCGCGCGCGACGGCCCGCAGGCGACTGACGAAGCAATTCAACGGAAGCGTGCGTGCGCCCGACCCCAGGGGGCCGGCACGCAAAGGAGGCGAAATGCAAGACCACCCCACACATCAGGACGGCGCCGCGTACCGCAACCTCGCCCTCGAGTTGATCCTCGATTTCATCATCATGTACTTCGTGATGTATACGATGATCGCGTCTCTCGACCACCTCTACCTGAATATCAACAACGTCTACATGACGTTGATGATGGTGGCGCCAATGGCCGTCGTCATGGTGCTTTCGATGCGCTCGATGTTCCGTAAGCCACGCCTGAACGTCGCCATTATCATGACGGCTGCGGCCGTGCTTGTGGTGAGCTATGCGGCGATGCGGACACAGGCGGTCGTCGGCGACCGCCAGTTCCTGCGTTCGATGATTCCTCATCATTCGGGTGCCATCTTGATGTGCGAGCAGGCGTCGCTCACGGATCCCGAGACCGTCGCCCTCTGCCGCGACATCGTCGCGGCGCAAAGAGCTGAGATCGCAAAGATGGAGCAGTTGTTGGCGCGATAGGCGCGCCAATGGGAGACGACCTATCTTCCCGGTTCTCTTTCGCATCGGCGAGTTCGAGATCACCAGCTTTGGCGTGCTGGTGGCCGTGGCCGCCATCGTCGGCCTCTGGCTGTTCGACCGCGAACGACAACGGTCCAGTCTACCTGCGCAGACCACGGACGCCGCGGTGTTTGGCGTACTCGGTGGGCTTGCGGGTGCCAAGCTGGTGTGGGCGGTTGAGCATGCCGGCCGGCAAGGGCCTTTCCTCGAGCTTCTGTTCTCGCGAGGAGGGCTCAGTTGGTATGGCGGCTTTGCAGGCGGCGTAGCGGCCGGGGTGGCAATACTGCGCCGACGCCGAGTGCCGATCGTCCCGGTTCTCGCGGCGGCAACCCCAGCGCTGGCGGCTGCCCACGCGATCGGGCGCGTGGGGTGCTTCCTCGTAGGCGACGACTATGGCGTCCCGAGTGACCTGCCCTGGGCCGTCGCGTTCCCCGAGGGCCTTCCCCCGACGTCGACTCCAGTTCATCCGACGCAGTTGTACGAGACGTTGGCACTTCTGCCCCTCGCGTGGATGCTTCTGCGCTGGCGGCGCGAGGGCCGTTCAGACGCCTTTGTGCTGGGGGCCTACTTCACTTCGGCAGGTGTGATCAGATTCGGAATCGAGTCCCTCCGTGTTCATCAGCCGATCTTGGGCCCACTGGCGCTGGCCCACCTGCTCTCGGTGGCTGCGGCGTTTGTCGGCGTCGTACTGCTGTCGCAGTCGAGAGGGCCCGTCGGCAGATAGCCTCGCCGGACGAAGGGCCGGACCAAGATTGGCCGCCTTCGGACGTATACTCAGCGGGTGCGTGAACTGCTCGCGGCGTTGATGACGGCGGCCCTCCTCGTCGTGACGACGACCGATCGCGTCGCTTGCGCGGATGGATGCACCGACGAGGTTCAGCACCAAGGTCCAGCGACGCCGACCCCATCGGTCTGTGGGCTCTGCCACGGGTGGAACGGCCCGTTGATCATCAGCGTAAACGCACCGGTGTCCCTGCCGGTCGTGAGCTTCACGGCCCTCAGCTCTCGCGAACTACCCGCGCACGTCACCCCGCTCGATCATCCCCCGAAGCTCGCCTGACCCGACCAAAGCACGAGTGATGACGGCCGTCGCGGCGGCCACGGGGGGAGACGTGTATGCGCAAGTTCTCAATATTGGTGGTCGCGTGGTTATTGCTGACAGCGGCGACCTTCGCCCAAGAGCGGAGCGGGCAGCTCCGTGTGGAAGTGTCGAGTGCGGGCGAGCCTGTGTCAGGGGCGTTGGTCGCTGCAGGATCAGTCTCGGCCGAGACCGGGGCGGATGGTGTCGTGCAGCTGGAGCTGACACCAGGTACGGTGACAGTTGCCGCGACGAAGGCCGGGTTCTTCGAAGGCAAGGCCGAGGCGCAGGTGACCGAGGGGCAGCTCACAACTATCAAAATCGAGCTGGTCCCTCAGCCAGAAGTTGAGGAGGACGTCGTCGTTGTCGCCAGCACGCGGACAGGACGTCGACTGGAGGATCAACCCACGCGCGTCGAAGTGATCGGGCGTGAGGAAATCGAAGAGAAGCTCCTGATGACGCCCGGCGACATCGTCATGATGCTCAATGAGATGGGCGGGCTGCGCGTACAGTCCACGTCGCCGTCGATCGGCGCCGCCAGCGTACGCGTGCAGGGCATGAAAGGGCGATACACGCGCTTCCTGTCCGACGGCCTGCCACTCTTCGGCCAGCAGGTGGGCGGGCTGGGCCTGCTCCAGATCCCGCCGATGGACCTCGGACAGGTGGAGGTGATCAAGGGGGTCGCATCCGCTTTCTACGGCGCCGGTGCGATGGGCGGTGTCGTGAACCTGCTCTCGCGCCGGCCAGGTGATGAACCCACCTATGACGCGCTGTTCAACGCCTCGACGCTCGGTGCGACGGATGCCGTGGTGTATCTCTCGAGTTCGGCTCGCGAGGGCTGGAGTGGCTCCGTGCTGGCGGGCGGACACGGCCAGATCCAGAACGACCGTGACGACGACGGATGGGCAGACCTCGCCGGATATCGTCGAGGAATCCTTCGCCCCAGGGCGTTCTGGGACGGAGGCGGCGGCCGCAGCGCCTTTCTCACCGCCGGCGTCACCTGGGAGAATCGCGACGGGGGCACCATGGACGGTGCTGTCCTGCCGGCGACAGGCACCGCGTATGCCGAGGCCCTTGATACACGGCGGTTCGACATCGGCGGCACGGCGCAAACGGTGGTCGCCGCTCGCTATGTCCTCACGGCGCGGGGATCAGCCGCGTGGCAACAGCACTCGCACACGTTCGGAGACGCGATCGAGCGGGACCGCCACGACAACCTCTTCGCGGAACTCGCCGTGCGCGGAACGGCTGGGACAACCACGACGTGGGTCGCCGGGCTTGCCTATGAACGCGATGCCTTCACGCCACGAGACGTCCCTCAGTTCGCCTACACGTTCGACGTCCCGGGAGCCTTCGCCCAGGCCGACTTGCAAGCCACGCCCTGGCTTGCGGTCTCTGCGGGTGGTCGCATCGACGTACACAGTGAGTACGGCACGTTCTTCAGCCCGCGGCTCTCAGTCCTGTTGAAACAGGGCGAATGGACGAGCCGAGCCTCCGTAGGCCGCGGGTTCTTCGCAGCGACGCCGCTGACAGAAGAGACCGAGGCCGCCGGCCTCACGCGGCTGACCATTCCCCTGCCCCTGAAGGCTGAGCGCGGGACGAGTGCCTCCGTGGACCTGACGAGGGCCTTCGGGCCGAATACCATCACGGCGACGATCTTCGGCTCGCGAATCGCCGACCCGCTGCAAGTGGAGCGTGAATCCGCGTATGCGCTCTTCAACCAGACAACGAGCGCGACCAATGTCGGGCTCGAGCTGCTCACCACGATGCGCCGCGGCCCATATGTAGCCACCGCGAACTACACCTATGTGCAATCGCGAGAGGGCCGCGAAGACGCACGTCAGGACGCCGAACTCACGCCGCGGCACAGCGCCGGACTCGTCGGCATGTGGGAGGCCGAGGACGTCGGGCGCCTTGGGCTCGAGATCTACTACACGGGACGACAGCGCCTGGAGGTCAACCCGTACCGCGATGAGTCTCGGCCCTACGTGGTGGTCGGTGTGCTTGCGGAGCGGCGCATAGGGCGCGCCCGACTGTTCATCAACGCGGAGAACGTCACGGGCGTCAGGCAGACGCGGTGGGACTCCCTGCTTCGGCCGTCACAGGGGCCAGACGGCCGCTGGACCGTCGATGCCTGGGCACCGCTCGATGGGCGCGTCTTCAACGGAGGAGTACGGTTCGACTTTTGACGACGCGTTTGCACGAGACGGGAGTCCGCCAGGGCTCCCTCCCGGCCCATTGCGGGCGACCATGAGGACGGGTATCCTTGATAAAAGTGCGAGGACTCCGTCGGCACATTGTGGCTCAAGTGGTTGTCTGCCTGCTCCTGTCGTGGGCAGCAGCCGACCTGCTCGTGCCTCAGCTGTGCAACGTCGAGCAAGCGCAGCAGTCGGATTCGCCCAGGGCGCCGCAGGATCAGGACGATTGTTTCTGTTGCTGCGCGCACGTGGTGCGTTCGAACACGGTCCAGCTCGTGTTTGTCGACCTGATTCCGGTCGTGCGCGAACCGTCGGCACCAGCGGACCTTGCCACCGGCGTCCCTCCGTCGGTCTACCGCCCACCTCTCCAGTCCTAGATCCCGGCATTTCCTGTGTCTGTTGGACACGCGATGGCGTTCGCGCCGTCGCGTGTCGTTGACGCCTGTCGCTTCAGCACGCCTGCGACGGCAGTGGCCATTGCGCTGCTGCTGGCGCGTGTGCCGTGCGGGCGTTCCTATGGAGCCATGGACTGATATGTGGAGAGATTCGTACGTTTGGAGACGCCCGCCGTGCATCGCAGCGGTGTGGGCCGTCGTATGGTCGGTTGCCAGCGTAGCACCGGCCTCCGGTCAGACACCCATCCCTACGCGACTTTCGCTCGACGAGGCCGTCGCGCTTGCTCGGACCAGAAACCCGCAGATGGTGGTTGCTCGGGCAGGGGTCGATGCGGCAGAGGGCGACCGAATCGCTGCCGCGAAACGACCGAACCCCGCGTTATCGGTCGACTCGGCCGGCTATCCGGTGTTCGAGCCGACGAAGCCTGGCTATTGGGGCGGGCAGGAGTTTACCGTCCGCGTCGATCAGGAACTCGAGCTTGCCGGCCGTCGCGGCCTTCGGACGGCAGCCGCTGAAGCTGCTCATCAGGCCGCCAGTCTCACGGTCGACAACCAGGCACGTCAGTTGGCCCTGGACGTGAGGCGGGCGTACCTCGCGGCCGTCCTGGCGCAGGCCGACCGCACCGTCGCACAGGCTTCGCTGGACGAGATCGATCGTGTCATTGCACTGAACCAGGCGCGGTTCGCGCAGGGCGAGATCTCCGGTGCCGAAGTACGCCGCCTGCAGGTCGAGCGGCTCCGTTTCGTCGAGGACGTCTTCGCCGCCGATCTTGCGGTCCGCAACGCGCGAAGCGCGCTCCTTGCCTTGCTCGACGCCCCGCGGCTTGATCAGCCGCTCGAGCTGACGGACGGACTGCGGATGCCGGCCTCGGCCGACGAAACAGCCCTGATCGCGGCGGGGCCAGCACAGGCAGACGCCGTCATGGCGCAGGCGACGACCCAGCGTCCCGATCTGCAGGTCGCCCAAGCGGTCCAGGCGCAGGCCGAGACCACCACGCGTCTGCAGCGCGCGCTGCGCACGCCGAACCTCACGATTGGCGGCGGGTACCAGAACAACTTCGGCTCGGATGGTGTGGTCGTCGGCGTCACGGTACCTCTGCCTCTCTTCAATCGCAACGAGGGCGGCATCGCACGCGCGGAGGCCGAGCGCCGTGCGGCCGACGCCCGCCTTGTGGCGACGACGCTGGCGGTGCGCCTGGACGTGCAGCGGGCGCTGAACGCCGCCGAGACCAATCGCGCCCGAGTCGAGTACATCGAGCGCGAGTACTTGACCAATGCCCAGGAGTCCCGCGACATCGTTCTGGCCTCCTATCGCCTCGGCGTGGCCAATCTCATCGACTTCCTGGACGCGCAGCGCGCGTTCCGAGACACCCAACGCATCTACAACCGGGCCCTGTTCGACCAGCGGGTAAGCTTCTTCGAGCTCGCCGCCGCGGTCGGCCGTCCCGAGACACGCCCCTGAGGAGGCCGACGATGAACTCACTAGCTGAACCGACGGCACCTCCTTCAGGTGTCTCCATCCGCACCCTGCTCATGGCGATTGGTGTCACGGCTCTACTGACCGGAGTGGGTGCTTGGATCTGGCTCCGACCTGCGTCCGACGCACCGTCCGAAACCGAGGCGCACGCGGACAATCTCCCGGCTGGCGTCGTGGAACTATCGCCGGAGGCCATCAAGAACGCCGGCCTCACGGCCGTCGACGTGGCTTCGCGTCAACTGCCGACGACCATCGATGTCACCGGCAGTGTCACGGCCGAGGACGCGCGCGTCGCGCACATCCGGCCGCTCGCACGAGGTCTTGTCGAGCGCGTCTGGGTCAGTCTTGGTGAGCGCGTCACTCGCGGCCAGCCGCTGGCGACCTACGACAATATCCAGCTGGGCGAGCTGGTCGGTGAATACCTGGCGGCCCGCGCGGTGCTGCAACAAGCGGAGGCGGAGCTGAACGTCAAGCGGCGGGTCGTCGATCGCGGACGGGCGCTCATCAAGCTCGAGGCGATCGCCCGCCAGGAACTCGACCTCCGCGAGGCCGAACTGAAGACCGCCGAAGCGTCCGTGGCGCGCGACCAGGCGACCGTCAGCCGGGTCGAAGAGCAGCTGCATCGATTCGGTTTGTCCGACGCGGACCTGACCAAGCTGTCGCCGACCAGCGGGGAGAGCCCACATCGTGAGGCGTCGCACGCCATCCTGCGTGCGCCCTTCGACGGCGTGGTCACGAAGTACGACATCGCGCAAGGTGAAGTCGTGGAGCCCGAGCGGGAACTCTTCACGGTGACCGATCTCAGCCAGGTGTGGGTGCTGGCGGACATCTACGAGAAGGACATTACGAAGGTACGGGCCGGCACCGACGCGGTCGTGCGCGTGGACGCCTACCCGGACCGCACGTTCAGCGGCCGAGTCACGTACGTCGCCGACCTGATCGACCCGCAGACGCGGAGCGCGAAAGCGCGCGTTGTCGTGGCGAATCCCGGCGCCGCGCTCAAGCTGGACATGTTCGCACGCGTCTCATTGCCTACCACGGATGTCCGGGAGTCGCTGGTCGTGCCCGTTGCGGCGGTGCAGACCATCGACAACCAGACCGTGGTGTTCGTGCGCGTTGGCGAGACGCGCTTCGAACGACGCGTGGTCGAGACGGGCGCCACCGCTGGCGACCAGGTCGAAGTCCGTTCCGGCCTGCAGGCCGGGGAGCCGGTCGTCGGGCCTGGCAGCTTTCACCTGAAGACGGCGCTCCTGCGTGAGCGCATCGGCGACGAGCACTAGGCGAGGCGTCCATGCATCGACTCATAGACTTCTCGCTGCGCAACAAGTTCCTGATCCTCGTCTTCACGGCGGTTCTTGTCGGATTCGGCGTCCGCGCGATGCTGCGCCTGCCGATCGATGCCGTGCCCGACGTCACGCCCAACCAGGTCCTCGTCCTCACCCGCGCGCCCGGCCTGGGCCCGGTGGAGGTCGAACGGTTCATCACGTTCCCCGTCGAAACGGCGATGAGCGGCCTGCCCGGGATCACCGACATCCGATCGGTC
Organism: Acidobacteriota bacterium; assembly: GCA_023429845.1. GTDB lineage: Bacteria > Acidobacteriota > Vicinamibacteria > Vicinamibacterales > Vicinamibacteraceae > Luteitalea. Next base: position 11,308 of record JAEZCY010000007.1, on the reverse strand, counting down.
TCCCGGTTCGGGCTGTCAGCCGTCTACATCTACTTCGAGGAGAACCTCGACCTGTACTTCGTGCGGCGTCTGGTGATGGAGCGTCTGCCGGACGCCCGCGAGGCTATTCCCGCGGGACTCGGCACACCGGCGATGGGCCCGATCAGCAGCGGCCTGGGTGAGATTTTCCAGTTCGAGGTACGCGGGGACGGCATGTCCCTGATGGAGTTGCGGTCCGTCCTGGAATGGGACATCGCGTTCAAGCTGCGGTCGGTCCCCGGTGTCGTCGAGGTGAACTCGTACGGCGGCGAACTCAAGACCTACGAGGTCCAGATCGATCCCGACAAGCTGGTCTCCTACAACATCAGCCTCGAATCCGTGTTCGAAGCCCTCGAAGGCAACAACGCGAATGCCGGCGGCGCATACCTCGAGCGCGCCCAGGAGCAGTACGTCATTCGCGGCGAGGGCTTGGTCGAGACGATCGCCGACATCGACAACATCGTGGTCGCCGCCCGAGAGGGGACACCCGTCTACATTCGCAACCTGGGTCAGACCGTGCTCGCGCCGCAGGTCCGACAGGGCGCCGTCACTCGCGACGGCCGCGGCGAGGTCGTGACGGGCGTGGTGATGATGCTCATGGGCGAGAACGCCCGCGTCGTCGCCGACCGCGTCAAAGCGGAACTCGAGGTCATCAAGGGGAGCCTCCCGGAAGGCGTCACCGTAGAGACGTACTACGACCGCACGGACCTCGTCCGGAAGACGATTGGCACCGTCACCAGGAATCTGGTCGAGGGGGGCATCCTCGTCGTGGCCGTGCTGCTTTTGATGCTCGGCAATGTCCGAGGCGGTCTGATCGTCGCCTCAGCCATTCCGTTGTCGATGCTCGTGGCGTTCACCGGGATGGTGTCGGCCGGGCTCTCTGGCAATTTGATGAGCCTTGGCGCCATCGACTTCGGACTCATCGTCGATGGCTCGGTTGTGATGATCGAGAACATCGTACGCCGGCTCGGCGAAGCCCGGGCGCCGGGGCAGTCGAAAGACGACGTGATTCGCGACGCCGGACGTGAAGTGGCGCGTCCAGTGTTCTTCGCCGTGCTCATCATCATCATCGTCTACTTGCCGATCCTCACTCTCGAGGGCGTCGAGGGCAAGATGTTCCGCCCGATGGCGCTCACCGTCGTGTTTGCGCTCATCGGGTCGCTGGTGCTGGCCCTGACGCTGATGCCAGTGCTGGCCTCACTCGGGTTCAAGGCCAACACCGGCGAACACGAGCCGCGTCTGGTGCACTGGCTCAAGGACCGCTACCGTCCTTGGCTGCATCGGACGGTCGCCCGTCCCCTGTTCACGGCGGGCATCGCAGCGGCAGTCTTCGTGACGTCCATGGGACTGGTCCCGTTCATGGGCGGGGAGTTCATCCCGAAGCTCGATGAAGGGTCCGTGGCATTGCAGGCGTGGAGACTGCCGAGCGTCTCGCTGAGCGAGTCGCTCAAGAGCACGACGCTCATCGAGAAGACGCTGCGACAGTTTCCAGAGGTCGTCACGGTCGTCTCCCGCACAGGTCAGGCAGAGATCCCGACCGACCCGATGGGCGTCGAGACGAGCGACATCTATGTCATTCTCAAGGACCACGGCGAGTGGACGACCGCTGCGACCAAGGAGGGCCTGGTCGCGGCTTTCAACGAGGCGCTCGAACGCGAGGTGCCAGGCAACGTCCTCAGCTATTCACAGCCGATCGAGCTTCGCGTGCAGGAGCTGATCGCCGGCGTGCGGTCGGACTTGGCCATCACCCTGTTCGGGGAGGACCTGAACGAACTCCGTCGCGTCGGAGCCGACATCGTTCGCGTTGTCTCCGCGGTGCAGGGCGCGGCAGACGTCAAGCTGGAGCAGACGACGGGGCTGCCGTTTCTGCGCGTAAAGATCCGGCGGGACGAGATTGCGCGCTACGGCATCAACGCCTCGCAGGTGCTCGACGTCGTGCAGACGATGGGAGGGCGGACCGTCGGAGAGGTGCTGGAGGGACAGCGCCGCTTCGACATTCAAGTGCGCTTCACGCCCGAGTCGCGCACTGATGTCGAGCGCATCCGATCGTTGAAGGTTGCTGACCCGCAAGGCCGGATGATACCGCTCTCCCAACTGGCGGACATCGTCGTCGAGGAGGGCCCCGCGCAGATCACGCGCGAGAACATCCATCGGCGCATCGCGGTCGAAGCCAACGTTCGTGGGACGGACCTCGCCAGTTTTGTCGCGGATGTGCAGCAGGCCGTGTCCGCACAGGTCACGTTGCCGACCGGCTACTACGTGGAATACGGCGGCCAGTTCGAGAATCTGCAACGCGCGTCGTCTCGCTTGCTCCTGGTGGTGCCCGTAGCGCTCTTCCTGATCTTCGTGCTGCTCTACACGACGTTCGGAGCCGTCCGGCCGGCGCTCCTCATCTACTTCAATATTCCCATCGCGGCTACCGGTGGGGTCGTGGCTCTGATGCTGCGCGGCATGCCGTTCAGCATTTCGGCGGCCGTGGGGTTCATCGCGCTGTTCGGCGTGGCAGTCCTGAACGGCGTCGTGATGGTGTCCTACTTCATCGAGCTTCGCCGGCAGGGGCGCAGCGTCGATGAGGCGGTGCTGGAAGGTGCTGAGCTTCGGCTGCGCCCCGTGCTGATGACGGCACTGGTCGCCGGCCTGGGCTTCGTCCCGATGGCTCTGTCGTCTGGCGCGGGCGCCGAGGTGCAGCGCCCGTTGGCGACGGTGGTGATCGGCGGTCTGGTCACATCAACCGCGCTGACGCTGCTGGTGCTGCCCGCGCTCTACCGGTGGTTCGAATCCGAACGAACAGGGGTGCGCGCATGAGCCGCTCCAGGAAGCGCACGTTTCCACTCGACGTTCTTCTGCCGGAACTGCCCGACGCGCAAGACGCCTGCGTCAGACGTTTGACCGACCTGACGGCACGGCAACCAGGTGTGTCGCTGGCTCACGCCACCGCGAACGGTTCGCTCTGCGTGCACTTCGATCCCGCGGAGACGACGCTCGCTGAGGTGCGGCAGCGCGTCAGAGCTGCTGGCGCCCAGCTGTCCGCCGAGTACGGACATGTGTCGATCGCGCTCAAGGGCGCGCTAGGCGAGGATGCCGGCCGGCGCCTGGAAGACCTCCTGCGAAAGGAGGATGGCGTGCTCGAAGTGGCCGCAAACGTGCCGGCAGCTCGTGTCCGGGTGGAATTCCAGCGGTCAAAGACAGATCCGGATCGGTTGCGGCGAGCGATCGAGGAGGCACGATTCTCGACTGAGTCTCCCGAACGGCCGGCACCGACGGCCGCATTGAGTCGGTTCGTGACTGCGAACCGTGAACTCGTCTGGAGCTTGGTGGCCGCTGTTCTCCTGGCAGCGGGATGGAGCGGGGAACGCTTCTGGGGCTGGCCAACCAGCGTCACGATCCCACTGTATCTCGGCGCGTACGCGTTCGGCGCGTGGGACCTGGCCAGTCACACCGTGGCGTCGTGGCGGCGTGGCGCGTTCACCTTCGACATCGATCTGCTCATGCTGCTGGCCGCGCTTGGCGCCGCCGGGCTGGGCGCATGGGCAGAAGGCGCGTTTCTGCTGACGCTCTTCGCCCTCGCCCATGCGCTGGAGCACTATGCCATGGACCGTGCACGTGGCGCGATCCGTGCCTTGGCGGATCTGGCGCCGGCCGTTGCCCGCGTACGCCGGAACGGGCAGGACGTCGAGGTCGCGGTCGAGGCGGTCAAGGTCGATGAGGTCGTGGTAGTGCGCCCAGGCGACCGCATCCCCGTGGACGGCGTCGTCGCCGAAGGCCAATCCTCCGTCAACCAAGCGCCGGTGACCGGCGAGTCCGCACCCGTCGAGAAGGAGCGGGGAGACGAGGTCTTCGCGGGCACGGTGAACGGCGAGGGAGCGCTGGAGGTCCGAACGACGCGAGCGGTCGGCGACCGCACCTTGGATCGTGTGATTCGGCTGGTCGAGGATGCCCAGACGAGCAAGGCGCCGACACAACAGTTCACGGATCGGTTCGAGCGGGTCTTCGTTCCGATCGTGCTGGCATCAGCCGTGCTGGTCATGATCGTGCCGCCGATCGTGGGATGGACGACGTGGTCGACCGCGGTCTATCGAGCATTGGCGCTATTGGTGGCCGCCTCGCCGTGTGCGCTCGCGCTCGGGACGCCGTCCGCGGTACTTGCTGGGATCGCGCAGGCGGCGCGCAAGGGCGTGCTCATCAAGGGCGGCGTACACCTCGAGAACCTCGGCACGCTCAAGGTCATCACCTTCGACAAGACCGGGACGCTCACGATCGGCCGACCAGAAGTGACGGACATCGCCACAAACGATGCGGAGAGTCCTGAGGCGCTGCTGCGAATCGCCGCCGCGGTCGAGCGCCAGTCTCAACACCCGCTCGCGCAGGCTGTCGTGCGAGCGGCCGATGCCAAGCAGTTGACGGTCCCGGACGCCGGTCCACTCGAGAGCATCACAGCCCGTGGCGTGCGGTCCACCGTTGACGGTGAGGTGGTCGAGATCGGAAGCGTCCGGCTCTGGAGGGAGCGAGACATCCCGATTCCGGTGACGGTTGAAGTCGCGCTTGATCGCCTACAGAAGTCCGGACGAAGCGTGATGATCGTGAGGCACGGCGAACGATGGTTGGGTGTGCTCGGACTGGCCGATCAGCCGCGTCCCGAGGCACGGGAGGTCCTCGCAGAACTTCGGACGCAGGGGCTCGGACCGCTGGTGATGCTTACCGGCGACAACCAGGGAGTGGCCGAGGCGGTTGGCCGAGAACTGGGCGTGGAGAGCGTGAAGGCCGAGTTGCTGCCCGAGGACAAAGTCACGGCCGTCCGAAGCCTGATGGATGCTCATGGCCCCGTGGCGATGATTGGCGACGGGGTCAACGACGCGCCAGCCCTCGCACAGGCCACCGTGGGTATCGCGATGGGTGGCGCCGGTACCGGCGTCGCCCTCGAGACCGCCGACGTCGCCCTGATGGCCGATGACCTGCGTACGCTCCCGTTCGCCGTCGGCCTCTCCCGTCAGGCCGCTGCGATCATCAAGCAGAACTTCGCGGTCTCCATCGCGGTGATCGCCTTACTGCTGGTCGCGACGCTCGCGGGCTGGGCGGGGATCGGCGCTGCCGTTCTTCTGCACGAAGGCAGCACGATGATCGTGGTGCTCAATTCGCTGCGGCTCCTGGTGTACACGACATAGGGCGTCCGTTCGCCGCGCAGTCACTGCACGACGATCACGCCTTTCAGCATGTTCATCCCGCACGCGAAGGCAACATCTCCCGCCTTGGCCGGCGTGAACTCGATGGTGACGGGCGTATTGAGTGGCAGTGCCCGCTTGACGCCGAGGGACGGGACAACCACTTCAGTGCCGCAGGTATTGTCCGTAGTTCTCTTGACGATGAGCCTCGCCGGGACGCCGGCCCGAAGGGGAACCCTCGCCGGCTCGAAGCCCTGCTCGGTGACCGCCACTCGCGCAGACTGAACCGCGTCTTCGGACTGGGCCGCTCCTGGCGCAGGTGCGGAAGGTGTCGAGGCTGCGCTTGAACCTGATCGCAACCCGAGCCGCTCCCGTTCCGCGCGCAGGGAAAAGCCCCCGTCCGTCACGACGAGATCACCCGGCTGAACGCCGCCCGTGACCTCGACGCGGTCGCCTGCCCCAGCTCCCAGACTGACCTCGCGTTCAGTGAAGCGGCCCGGCTCCTTGGGATTCGCCAAGTACACGACGGCCCGGCTGCCAACGTTCTGGATTGCGGTCCGAGGAACCAGCGCCGTCGACGACGCAGACTCAGCGGTGATCGCGACGTCGGCATACATGCCCAGTCGCAGGTCGCCCCGAGGGTTCGGCAGCTCGACTCGCAATCTGGCAGTGCGCGTCGCCGGGTTCACTTGCGGATCGATGTAGCTGACCCGCCCGCGCAGCGTTAGGTCCGGATAGGCCGGCGTCGTCACAACGGCTGCACTGCCTACGCGCACGCGCGAGAAGTCTCGCTCGTAGACCTCCCCAACCACCCAGACGGATGCGAGGTCGATCACGGTGAACAGCCTGGTCGATGGATCAACGTTCAGGCCGATGTTCGCCGTTCTCTCGGTGACCACGCCATCGAGCGGAGCTGGCACCTGGCTGGTGGCATCGACGGCCTTTCCGGAGTCCAGCGCGGCAATGGCAGACGCCGGCAGTCCCAGAAGCTCGAGTTCAGCACGGGCCGCTTGAACCGCGGCCGTCTGTGCGGCGTGCTCGGCATGAATGCGCTCCAACTCCTGCCGGCTGGCCGAACCGATCTCGACCAGCTTCTCCGTTCGCTGGAGCTCGCGGTCGTGCGCCTCGAGCATCGCACGCACCGATACGTATCGGGTCTGGGCTTCAGCCAGTGGCGGACTGTAGATCTGGGCCATCGTCTCGCCGCGTCGTACGCGATCGCCGAGTTCGGCTGACACATGCGTCACCCGTCCGCCCACGAGCGGCGTGACGACCACCTGTCGATAGGCGTTCGGCTCCACGACTGCCGGCAGGCGCAGCTCGAGACTTGACGTACCACGTGCGACCGGCTCGACCACGATCCCTGCCCGTTGAGTGGCGTCTTCGGAAAGCGTGACCGGCACGTCGGGCAGCGGTGCGCCCGCCGCTGTCGTTGCCGACGTCGCGCCGCTACCGGAGGCGACGGCTGGTGTTGAGCGTTCGGCAGCGCCAGCCGGCATCGTGGCTCCACTGTCGCCGCCTGTGCGGCCGAGCCGAAGGCCCACGTAGGCGGCCGCGGCACCTGACAAGAGAAGGCCAAGCGCGGCGATCGCCGCGACGTTCCGATTCAATGACAGTCGTGACTCACCAGTCATCGGCGTTCTCCAAGCGCCCGATCGAGCGCAGTCCGTGCCTCGTACGCTTCTCTCAGCGTCTGCGTGTACGCACGCTCGACGTCCAGGTATCGCCGCTGTTCACTCATCACGTCGAACACCGTCAGGCGTCCCAACTCGTAGCTCTGACTGACGACCGACAAGTTCTGGCGTGCCAGCGTCCGCGCCCGATCGGAGTAGACCTGCACTGCCTGTCGAGCGTGCGCGTAGCGCGAGCGCGCCGAGGCCAGCTCCGCTTCCGCAGACAGCCTGGCGGCCTCGTGTGCAGCGGCCGCGCCTGCCCGCTCGGCGCGGGCGGCGGCGACGGCGCCCTGATTGCGGTCGAGCAGCGGGAGCGTGACCATGGCTCCCGCCGAGACGTAGTGAAAGACCCCTCGGATGCGGGTCAGCGTTCCGTCTGCGGCAAAGCCTCGCTGTGCAAACCCCGCGTCCATCCGCATGTAGCTCCCGAACAGGCTGACATCGAAGCGGCCGACATCTTCGGCTCGCGCGACTTTGGCCTCTGCGACATCGATGCGGTTGGCCGCCTCACGCACATCGGCTCGCTGCTCGGCTGCCTCGGACAGGGGCATTCCAGGTGGGGCTGACACCTGGTCACGCTGGACCAAGTGGTCGAGCGTCTCTCGGATGGTGAGGGCAGCATCGGCAGTCAAGCCGAGGATGCGCCTCAGCTCGAACGACGCGGTGTCGGTGCGTGCGAGCTGGAGCAATCGTTCGGACTCCAGTCGTCGCAACTCCACATCCAGGAGGTCTCGCTCCAGCGGGGGCGATGCCCCCTCGTCGGCACGTGAGCGGAGCAGCTCATACTGCCGGCGCGTCGCATCGATGACCTCGTCGAGCAGCGCAAGGTCACGGGTCGCCACGGCCAGCTCCCCGTACTTCGCACGTACCTCCGCGCGAAGGAGTCGCTCGCTGTCGGCGGCGGCAAGCCTCGCGGTCGAGACCTCGCCTTCGGCCACGGCCACACGGCTGTTCTTCCGGAAGAGGTCGAGCGGCCACTGCACCCCGATTGTGGTCAGGTTGTCTGTTCCGGCGGGCTCCTCGCGTCGTTCGACTGAGACGGAGGGGTTGGGCTTCAGTGACGCCTGCAGCTTCATTGCCTCCGCGACGTCAATCTGGCTCCGTACGGCCTGCAGAGCGGGCTCGCGTTCGAGGGCCAGGGCGATGGCCTGCTCGAGCGAGAGCCCGTTCACTGGATCGAGCAAGCGCTCGGCGGGCGACGATGTCCCCGTCGGCTGTTGCGCCAATGCTGGGGTGCCTGCGAGCAGCGTGACAATGAGGACGCCCGTGATCGTGTGCGTGTTCATTGCACGCCTCCTTCGAAGTTCACCGAACCCGCACCGGCCGGGCCGTTCCACTCGATGGCCATCTGCCATGCCCCCGCCATGCCGAACTCGGCGGTCGCGGAGTATCGGCCGGGAACGCTTGTTGGGGTCACCTGCAACCCGCCCGACATCACCATGCCCGGCATCGGCATGTTGGCGCTTGCGCGGACGGTCCCAGCGTCGACCAGCGTCGTCGTCCCAGTGCGTCGGAACTCGATGGTGAAGGCATTCCGGCCCTGGCGCAGCGACCCCGTTGGCGCCAGCAACACCACATCGAGATCGCCGGCTCGTACTGTCTGGATCACATTGGCGTCATCCGCGGTCGCTCCATCGCCGGGTGGTGCCGACGCCCTCCACACCAGCGCGGCGATGACTCCAGCCATTGCGATCGCGCCTGCCCCGATCAGGAGGCGACGCCTGTTCACACCTCGTCGCTCCGGCTGCGGAATGGCTTCGTGCTGCAGGCCCAATCGTCGTTCCCGAATCCAGAAGAAGATGACTGGCGTCACGATGAGCACGTGCACCAGCGATGACGCCATCCCGCCCAGCACCGGCGTGGCGAGTGGCTTCATGACCTCGGCGCCGGCACGTGTGCTCCACATGATGGGGAGCAGGCCCGCGATGACCGTGGAGACCGTCATTACCTTTGGCCGCAGCCGCAGCAGCGCTCCCTCGATGACCGCGTCTCTCAGCGCCGACCGCGTCAGTGTCCCGCCCAGGTCACGCCGCTTCCGTTCCACCGCCTCTTCCAGGTAAATCACCATGACGACGCCGGTCTGCACCGCAGTGCCAAACAGCGCGATGAACCCTACCCACACGGCGACTGAGAAGTTGTAGCCAAGCAGCCACAGCAGGTAGACGCCGCCGGTCAGCGCGAACGGCACCGCCAGCAGCACATGCGCCGCTTCGAGCACCGAGTGGTACGTGAAGTAGAGGAGGACGAAGATGACGAGCAGGACGATGGGCAGCACCACCTGAAGGCGAGCCCGCGCTCGCTCCTGGTTCTCCCACCGGCCGCTCCAACCCACGTAGTACCCAGCCGGCAGCGCCACGCCGCGGGCGACGACAGCGCGCGCCTCCTCGACGAACCCGCCGACGTCCCGGTCCTGCACGTTCAGCAGGACCGTCGCCAGCAGCAGGCCGTTCTCGGACGAGATCATGGCCGGGCCGCGCGCGTGCTCGATGGTGGCGACCTCAGACAAGGGAATCTGCGCGCCGCTCGGCGTCGCGATGAGAACCTGCCCGAGCGCCTGCGGATCGGCACGGTACTTCGGCGCATACCGGACCCGTACCGGAAACCTCCGCCGCCCTTCGATCGTCGTTGTGAGCGCGGTTTCCCCAATTGCGGTTTCTACGACCTGTTGAATGTCGCCGACACCAACGCCATACCGTGCCGCTGCGGCCCGCTTTACCCCGATGTTGAGGTATTGACCACTCGTCACCTGCTCGGGATACACGTTGCTGGCGCCTGGCACGCCACGGACCGCATCGGCAACCCGGCGCGCGAGATTCTCGAGCACGGCGAGATCGGTACCAAAGATCTTGACCCCGACCTCCGACCGAATCCCGGTCGTCAACATATCGATGCGATTGATGATGGGCATCGTCCAGATGTTCGAGACGCCAGGTAGCTGTACGGCCTGACTCATCTCGGCGCGCAGTCGGTCGAGCGTCATCCCGTCGCGCCATTCCGGCCTCGGCTTCAAGTGCACGATGGTTTCCGTCATGTTCAGCGGCGCCGGATCGGTGGACGTGTCCGCCCTCGCGACCTTCGCCACCACGTACGCCACCTCCGGGAACGTCATCAGCGCTGCGTTCTGCGTCTTGGCGATCTCCGTGTTCTCCTCCAGAGAGATGCTCGGGTCGGCGATCGGCATGAACATGAGGTCGCCCTCGTTCAGGGTGGGCATGAACTCACTGCCGATGCCGCGGGCCAGGAACACTGCGCCAGTGAACAAGAGCACAGCGGTGGCGATAGTCGAGACGCGGTGTGCCAGGGCCAAGTGGAGCACGGGCTCGTAGAGACGACGCAGGCCTCGCATGACGGGATTGGCCTCTTCTGCGTGGAATCGGCCGCCGAGCAGCAGCGAACAGAGCACCGGCACGAGCGTGACCGCAATCACGGTGGCCGCGAGGACCGCGAAGGTCTTGGTGAACGCCAGGGGGTGGAAGAGCTTGCCCTCTTGCCCCGTCAGTGCGAAGACGGGGATGAAGGCGAGCAGGATGATGGCCATCGAGAAGAAGACGGGCCGTCCAACGAGCCGCGTGGAGTCGCGGACGGTCTCCCACACGCGCCCGCGATCGCGCGGATCGACGTTGCGCTGCTCGACGTAGCGGAAGGCGTTCTCGGTGACGACAATGCCGGCATCAACGAGCACACCGATCGCGATGGCGATCCCGGCGAGGCTCATGATGTTCGAGGAGATGCCCGCGTAGTACATGCCGAGGAATGACATGAGCACCGCCAGCGGAAGCGGGATCGTCACGATCAGGATCGACCGGAAGTGCATCAGGAACACCACGTGCGCAAGCGTCACGAGCGCGATCTCTTCGAGCAGTGCCGTCCGCAGCGTGTCGACGGACTGCTCGATGAGCTCCGACCGGTCATAGAACGGGACGATGGAGACACCGGGCGGCAGGCCGGGCTGAATCTGGGCGATCCGTGCCTTGACGGCGTCGATCACCTGTTTGGTGTTGACGCCCGCTCGGGCCACGATGACGCCGCCGACGGCTTCGGTGGTGCCTTTGACCAGGGATGCCACGCGGAAGGCATCGCCGACCTGGACGTCAGCGACCTGGTCGACGTACACGGGCACGCCGTTGGAGGCACCGACCACGATGCGCTTCACGTCGTCGACGGACTCGATGAGACCGACGCCCCGGACGATCAGCCAGGCGCCGTTGGATTCGAGGACGTTGCCGCCGACGTTCAGATTGCTGTCTCGTACCGCCGATACCACGGCGCTGAGAGGCAGGTTGTAGGTCCGCAGACGGTTGGGGTCGACATCGACCTGGTACTGCTGCACGTGTCCGCCCACGGATGCGACTTCCGCCACGCCCGGCACGGCGTTCAGCTGATAGCGGATGAACCAGTCTTGCAGCGTGCGCAAGTCGCGCAGCGAGTGGCTGGGGCTCTCGACGGTGTACCAGAACA
>JAEZCY010000360.1 GCA_023429845.1 Acidobacteriota bacterium | reverse complement strand
GCGATCGCGTCCCTCTCGCCGGCGCTGACCACCAACACGCCGAACGCCAACCAGCTGACCATCAACGGCGCGTTCGCCTACGACAACGTCTTCCTGATCGACGGCGTCGACGTCAACGACAACCTCTTCGGCACCGCCAACAACCTCTTCATCGAGGACGCGATCGAGGAGACGCAGGTGCTGACCTCGGGCATCTCGGCCGAGTACGGCCGCTTCTCGGGCGGCGTCATCAACGTCGTGACCAAGAGCGGTGGCGACCAGTTCTCGGGTACCTTCCGCAGCAACTACACCAACGACGACTGGCAGGCGCTCTCGCCCTTCGAGAAGGAGCGCAACATCACCAAGTCCGACAAGATCAACCAGAGCTACGAGGGCACGTTCGGGGGACCGATTCTGCGCAGCCGTCTCTGGTTCTTCGGCGCCGGCCGCTTCGCCGAGACGTCGAACACGGCGCCGCTGCCGCAGTCGGGCGCGTCGTTCACGACCGACAGCACCAACAAGCGCGGCGAGATCAAGCTGACCGGCACGATCGCCAACAACCACACGATCAGCGGCAGCTACATGAACAACTCGCAGAACTCGCTGCGCGTACCGTTCGCCTTCACGATCGACCCGTCCATCCCCGAGGATGTGGACTTCCCGAACGACCGCTTCGTGGTCAACTACCGCGGCGTGCTGAGTCCGCGCCTGTTCGCCGACCTCCGCTACTCGCAGAAGTCGTTCGGCTTCCGCGGATCCGGCGGCACGTCGCCCTTGCTGAACGACTCGCCGATCATCGGCCTGTCGCAGCTGGTCCACTACAACGGCAACTACTTCGACGCCACTGACCCCGAGAACCGCGACAACTACCAGGTGGCGGGCAGCCTGGCCTACGCGCTGACGACGGGCAGCCTCGGAACGCACGACATCAAGGGCGGCTTCGAGGTGTTCAACAGCAACCGCACGGGCGGGAACTCGCAGAGCGCGACCGGTTACGTGGTCATCGCCGACTACCTCACCGACGCGGGTGGGGCCCCGGTGTACGACGCCCAGGGACGCTTCATCCCGGTGTTCGGCCCCGGTATCACGTTCAACGAGAACTGGCTGGCCACGCGCGGTGCCGAGGTGGACACGCGCACCACGTCGTTCTACATCCAGGACACCTGGCGCGCCACGAGCAACCTGACGTTCGACATCGGCACCCGCTACGAGAAGGTTCGCGGCGAGGCGACGGGCGGACTGCGCACGGTGGACACCGACACGTGGGTGCCGCGTCTCGCGGCCACCTACGACGTGGCACAGGATGGCCGCTACGTCGTGCAGGCCACCTACGCGCACTACGCGGGCAAGTACAGCGAGAGCCAGTTTGCCAACAACACGCCGGTCGGCAACCCGGCACTCGTGGAAGGCGAGTACATCGGGCCCGAGGGCCAGGGGCGTGACTTCGCGCCCGGCTTCGATCCGAACAACTACGTGCCGTACAGCGGCGAGTTCCCGACGGCGAACGTCTTCTTCGCGCCTGGGTTGTCGTCGCCCGTCACCAAGGAGTTCACGGCGTCGGTGGGCGCGGCAGTGGGACGCGGCTTTGCCAAGCTCACGTTCATCGACCGCAACGTCACCAACTTCGTCGAGGACTTCATCACGCTCGAAGGTGGAGCGACGACCATCGTGCGTGAGGGGATCGACTACGGCACGTTCCCGAACGTGAACTACGACAACAGCAACTTGCCGGACCGCAAGTACCAGGCCCTGTCGTTCCAGGGACGGTACCCGCTCTTCTCGCGGCTGAACCTCTACGGCAACTACACGCTTCAGCTGAAGAACGACGGCAACTTCGAGGGTGAAGCGGCCAACACGCCGGGCGTGTCCTCGATGATCGGCGACTACCCCGAGGTGTTCACGGCCTCGCGTCACTATCCGACGGGTCGGCTCAACGACTTCCAGAAGCACCGCGTGCGCGCCTGGGGCATCTACCAGCAGCCCCTCGGCTTCCTCGGTGACGTGGACGTCGCGCTGTTCTACAAGTACGACTCGCCCCTGAGCTACAGCCTCTCGGCGAGCAACGTGAGCCTCACGACGATCCAGCGTCAGCTGGGCGCAGCCTATGCCTCGCTGCCGTCGACGCAGACGCTCTTCTTCGCTGATCGGGGCTCGGAGCTCTTCGACGCCGCGCACCTGTGGGACCTCGGCCTGAACTACAGCATTCCCGTGTTCAAGAGCCTGCGGCCCTACGTGAAGTTCGATGTGTTCAACCTGTTCAACAACGACAAGCTGATCCAGTGGAACACGGTGGTCACCGCCGACGCCAACAGCGCGCGCGATGCGCTTGGTCTGGCGACCGGCTACGTCAAGGGCGCCAACTTCGGCAAGGGAACGGCGAACACCCATTACCCGGCGGCGCGCCGCTACCAGGTCGCCCTGGGCTTCCGCTTCTGATCAGGTAGGGCCCGCTGTCCCAGCGGGCCGTCTGCCAGACATCCGGCGGACCTGGGCGAGGAGGAGTTTCCGGACGCGCCCCCATCACGCAGGCTGCAGGCTGTAGGCTGCAGGCCTGTAGGCTCCTGAAGGCCGCCTCCCGCAACGGGGGGCGGCCTTTCGTCGTCTTGAATGGGATGCCGCTGTCTCTCCTCTTCCGATCGGCGTGTGTGGCAGGGCTCGCATTGCTCCTGCCTGCAGCGGTCGCAACCGCGCAGGAGTTCGACGCCGAGCGGCTGCGCGCCGACGCGGCAAAGCTTCCTCAGTTGCACACGCTACGTGTGAGCCATCGCGGCGCGCTCGTCGGCGACTACGACGACAGGCCGTCGAGGCGCACGAGCGCCGCCAACATCAAGTCCGCCTCCAAGGCGCTGATCGGGGCGCTCGTCGGCATCGCCATCGAGGAGGGCCGCATCCCGGCACTCGCCACGCCGGTGGCCCGCTGGTTTCCCCAGCTGCGTACCGATCCCGACACGCGCAAGCGCAGCATCACTGTCGAACATCTGCTGACGATGCAGAGCGGTCTCGAGTCCACGAGTGGGGAGAACTACGGGCGATGGGTGCGCAGTCGCAACTGGGTGTCATTCGCCCTGACGCGACCGCTCGTCGAGCCACCCGGAACCGGCATGCAGTACAGCACCGGCACCTCGCACCTGCTGTCGGCGATCCTGACGAAGGCGACCGGCTCGTCCACGCACGCGTACGCCCAGCGGCGGCTCGCGACGCCGCTCGGCTTCACGCTGACGCGCTGGCCGCGCGACCCGCAGGGGATCTACTTCGGCGGCAACGACATGCTGCTCACGCCGGGCCAGATGGTTGCGGTGGGGGAGTTGTGGCGGAACCAGGGGCGGATGGGCACGACCCAGGTCGTGCCTGCGGCGTGGGTCGCGGCCTCGTGCACACCGCGCACGCGTTCCGTGTGGGACCCGACGCGCGAGTATGGGTATGGCTGGTGGATTCAGGACATCGGCGGCCACCGCGCCTGCTTTGCCTGGGGCTTCGGCGGGCAGTACATCATGGTGTTCCCGTCACTCGACGTCGTGGTCACGGCCACGTCCTCGACGACCGTCAGCGAGGACCGCCACGGCCACCGCGCCGCGCTCTTCGACCTCATTCGCCGCCACGTGCTCGACGTCCGCTGGTAAGAACGCTTCGCCGTCACGCAGGCGGACGGCTAACGCGGGGAGCGATCCAGGGGCGGCAGCACCGCGAGAAAGTCGGATTCGAAACGGCGCGCGTAGTCGCCAAGCAGATGCTGGACGCGCTCGTAGTCGGGCGACGCCACGATGAGCGCGGCATGGTGGCGCTTGGCAGGACGCCGTGTAATCTCGGGGTCCGTGTACGCCGCCGTATCGGGCCACTCCTGACGCGCCAGCGCGAGCACGACCCCTGCGTAGTCGGTCCGTTGCGTGGGCAGCTCGTACGCGCTCTCGCCGCGGTTGATCTCGAGATTGGCCCACTCGTGCCAGACATTCACCCCGGTTGCCGCTTCGAGCGCGTCGGAGATGTAGGCGCCGCCGACGCGGCCCGCCACTTCGAGGAAGTAGAAGGTGCCATCCTGCGCGCGGATGAACTCCGCGTGCGTGGCGCCGCGCACGAACCCCAGCGTCTTCAGCAGGGCACGGTTCATCTCTCGGAGCATCCGCTCGTCGTCCGAGCCGTGCGGCACGGTGGTGGTCAGGAAGACACCGCCCTGATGCGCCACCTCCATCGGCGGACGCCAGTAACGGTTGACGCCGGCGAAGATCACCTCGCCCTGCTCCACGAGCGAGTCGACGTGAAAGACGTCGCCGGGGATGAACGCTTCGAGAAGGTAGTGCGTGGATCGCTCGGTCACGACCGGACGCGCGTCGAGCGCGTCGATGGCGCGCCACACGAGCTCCGGGTCGTGGAGCTTCTGGATGCCCACCGCCGAGACGTCCGACCGGGGCTTCAGCACCCAGGGAGCGGGCACGCTGGCCATGAACCCGCGGATCTCGTCGTAGTTGAGCACGTGGACGAAGTCGGGCACACGGATGCCCGCCTCGAACGCCTTGACGCGCATCGCGAGCTTGTCGCGAAAGAGGCGCGCCGTCGTCGTGCCCATGCCCGGGATGCGCAGGTGCTCGCGGATCATCGCGGCATGCATCACGTCGTATTCCTCGAGCGCGATGATGCGGTCGACGCGATTGTGACGCGCGAACTCCGACACCCGCTCGACGAACATGTCCGCCGTGGCCTGATTGGGCATCGTCAGGGTGTCGTCGATGCAGTCATGAGCCCACGCCTCGTCGCGGAGCTTCTCCTTGATGACCAGCACGACGCGGCAGCCCCGCCGCCGCAGCTGACGGAGGAACTCGTTTCCCTTGAAGTAGCTCGCCAGGCAGACGACAGTCACGTGGGCAACATACCAATTTCAGGCGCGGCACGTCTCACAATGTCGCCCTCGTCGCGGCGAGGCGCGGCATCACCGGATGCCGATCGACCCGCGGACATCGTCGCTGAAGGACTCGCCCGGATAGATCACCTGCTCGAGGAACAGTCCGGCCGCGGGCGCCGTGAGCCGCGCAACGTCCTCGCCCGTGCTGCGCAGCAGACGTCCGACGTCATCGGCGCGGAGATCGCCCGTGCCGACGCGCACCAGCACGCCCACCATGCGCCTCACCATTCGCCACAGGAAATGTGATCCGGTGACGCGAATCAACACGAGAGCACCGTCTTCGACGATGTCCACGGCTTCGATCTCGACCTTCGTGCTCTTCTCGTCGGCGTCGTCGTCCGAGAACGCCTCGAAATCGAGGCGCCCGACGAAGGCTCGCGCGCCGCGGCGCATGGCGTCGACGTCCAGCCGCTCGCGCACCCACCAGACGAACGGCTTGGCGAATGCTGTGCGACGGCGACTCACCTGGTACAGGTACCGGCGGCCTACTGCGTCGTGGCGCGCGTGGAAGCGATGCCCGACGGTCCTCACGTCGATGACGTTGATGTCGGCCGGCAGTGACTCGTTCAGGCGCGTCAACAGTGTCCTCGGCGGCAACGTCGTCGCGACGTCGAGGTGCGCCACCTGCCCGAGCGCGTGTACCCCGGCATCGGTTCGTCCAGCCCCGTACAACTCGAGCCGGTCGCGCCTGCCGGTCACCTTCTGCACCGCCTCGATCAGGTCGCCCTGCACCGTCCGGGCGTTGCGCTGCACCTGCCAGCCGGAGTAGCGGCTGCCGTTGTACTCGATGAGGAGGCGGAAGCGGGGCACGGGGCGATGCGGAAGGGAGGTGGAGAGCGACGGACCGGAGCAAGCCTAGTGCTGCGCGACGGTCGCAGGCAGGTAGGCACGGCCTATCAGTTGGCCGCCTTCGGTCTCCACGTCCACGTGCAGCGCTTCGCCTGCCAGGTCACGCGAGAGCGTCAGCGGACTCCACAGACGATAACCCTCCGTGCGTCCGAAGTCGACGTCGATGAAACGCGTCCGCTTCACCGGATGCGTGCCGTGATACCAGACGTGCCGGATGCGGTCCTGAAGGCCGCTCGGGGCATAGATGGCGGTGACCACGTACACCTGCCCGCGCCAGTCCCGCGGGGTGCTGGTCACCGGGCGCGAGATGCGCGGCCCATCGGTCACCTCGACCTGCGTGCCGAACGACGCGCTCGCGAGCCGCAGCGGCGCCGGCGGAATGAACGGTCTGCCGTACTCGACGAGGACGAACAGTCCGAGCACGATCAAGCCGCACGCGAACCAGCTGCGCTGCCAGTCGATGCGTCGCTCGCTGATGACGAGCGTGGTGGCACCGGCGCCGGCGATCACCGCGGCAATCCACAGCGTGGTCACCGATTCGACCTGCCACAGGATCGGCAGTGCGGCAGCGGCGCCGGCAAACACGGAGAAGGCGAAGAACAGCGCCGTGAGCACGCGCTGCATCGCCACGTGGCGGTCGTACACGAGGTCCATCGTGGAGAGCAGCGCCGCGGTGGCAATCAGCGCCACGAACAGCACGTTGGAGCTGCCGGGCGTCGTGCTCAGCCAGTACACCGGCAGGATGAAGAAGAGCAGCTGCTGGTAGAAATTCTTGTTGAAGTAGTTGATGACCAGTTGCGCCCGCGTGCGCCAGGCAGGCGAGAGCGTGCCGCTGCGCACGATGTAGGGCAGCGCCATGCTGGTGATCCAGATGAACGTCACGTGGATCAGCGCCAGGCGGAGGTACGCGACGCTGCGTGAGCCCAGCCACATGACGCCTATGCCGAAGGCGAGGGCCCAGAGGCTGTGGAGCCACCACAGTTGCGTTTCATGGACGCGTAACCAGCCGGATACGCCGGCCCACATCTCGCGCGACCGTCGCCCGATGCGTCTCTCGCCGGACTCACCGAGCACCTCCACGGATCGATTCTACGGCAGTCGCGCCCGGCCAGGCGCCTGTCTCGACTGCCGACGGAGCTTGTCCACGAGCCCCCGGAGGTCGTCGGGCACGGGCGCCGTGAACTCCAGCCGGCGGCCATCGACGGGATGGTCGAAGGCGAGCCGCTGCGCGTGCAGCGCCTGTCGCGGGAACGTGATCGCCCGTCCGGGCTGCCCCTCCCGCGGCCGATACCGCCTGTCGCCGACGAGGGCGTGTCCGCGCAACTGCGCCTGCGCCCGGATCTGCCCCTGCCGCCCTGTGTGCAGGCGCACTTCGATCAGGGCGGTCTCGGCAAACGTGCTGACGGTGCGGTAGTCGGCATGGGCGTCGCGCGCCTCCGGGTCGTCCGGACGTGCCGGACGTTGCACGAACGCTTCTGCGTCCCACGCCAGCTTGTCGTGCCACCGGCCGGCGGCTGGCGTGGGGTGCCCGATCACCAGCGCCAGGTACACCCGGTCGGGCGTGCGCTGCGCGAACTGCGCGACGAGCGGCTTGCGCGCACCATCGTGGAGCGCGAAGAGCACGAGCCCAGACGTGTCCTTGTCGATGCGGTGCACGACGAGCGGCTGACGCGTGCGGTGCGACCGGAACCGGTCGTGGAGCAGGGCCAGCACCGACGGAGCCTGGCTGTCGCCGTCGAGCGGCACGGTCAGCATGCCGGCCGCCTTGTTCACCACGACGATGTGGTCGTCCTCGTGGACGATGTCCAGTCCGTCGCGCGGCGCGGGCCGTGGCGCCTTCGACGCCGACCCCGGCCGGTCGATCCACAGCCGGACGACGTCGCCCGCACGCACCGGGCGGGACGCAGCCTCGGCGTCGGCCTCGTTGCCGTTGACGAAGACGCGGCCCCGTCCGATCGCGTCGCTGGCGCGGCTGCGAGACCCGGCACGGTCGGTCGCCGCGAGGTACTTGTCGAGCCGCAGTCCGGCCTCTGCATCGTCAACGCTCCACGTCCGGTCGCCCTTGCTCACGTCCTCCAGCGTACAGGTGGTTGTACACTCCCGGCGACCATGCGCATCGGCATCGATCTCGGCGGCACGAAAATCGAGGCGGTTGCCCTCGGCGACGCAGGGCAGCCGCTGCACCGCGAACGTCTTCCCACGCCGCGTCACGACTACGAAGGCACGCTGGCCGCCATCGGAGAACTCGTCCGAAGGTGCGAGGCCGCCATAGGCGCGACCGGGTCCGTGGGGGTCGGCATGCCGGGCTCGATCTCGCCAGCCACCGGGCTCGTCAAGAACGCCAACTCCACGTGGCTGAACGGACAGCCGTTCGCCGAGGACCTGCAGCGCGTGCTGGGCCGGGAGGTGCGGTTTGCGAATGATGCCAACTGCCTGGCTCTGTCGGAGGCGACAGACGGTGTGGCCGAGGGCGCCCGTGTGGTGTTCGGCATCATCCTCGGTACGGGCGTCGGTGGCGGGCTCGTCGTCTCCGGCGACGTGGTGATCGGCGCCAACGCGGTCGGAGGCGAGTGGGGGCACAACATGCTGCCGTGGCCGGAAGGCGACGAGTACCCGGGCCCGGCGTGCTATTGCGGCCTCTCGGGCTGTATCGAGACGCATCTCTCCGGGCCGGCGTTCGCGCGTGAGTTCCACCAGCGCAGCGGACGCGAGGCCACGGCGGCGCAGGTGCTGGCGTTCGCGCAGGCCGGAGATGCCCAGGCCGAAGAGGCGTGGCGTACCTACGAACGTCGGCTCGCCCGGGCGCTCGCAAGCCTCATCAACATCGTCGATCCGGACGTGATCGTGGCGGGCGGCGGGCTGTCCAACGTTGGACGCCTCTATGAGAACGTGCCGACGCTCTGGGAACGCTGGGTCTTCTCGGATCGGGTGGACACGAGATTCGTGCCGGCGACGTACGGCGACTCGAGCGGCGTCCGTGGCGCCGCCTGGCTGTGGGGCTAAGGTCGGCCGCGGCCTACTGGCACAGGGCGATCGCCTGACGGGCCGGGTCGAGCTCCAGGGTCACGCGTGTGATCGCGCGGGCCTGGACCTCTACGCTGCATTGACTGGTGTACGTGCTGCCGTCGGGCGTGACCAGACGCACACGATAGGCACCCGGCATGACGGCTGGCACGGCGAACACGCCCGACCCGTCGCTGACGACATCGTCCGGGCCGGCCGTCTGCGTTCCGGCGTGGAGTTGCACGGCGACCCCGTCCGTCGGCGCCCCGGAGGCATCCTCAATCGTTCCGAGGACGTGCCCCACGAGGCTCTTCCACGGCAGCGCCGGGCGGGGCACCTGGATGGCGAAGAGCGGCGGAGACGACGGGTCGGCAAGTTGCCCGCCGGTCGAGCGGCCCGTGCGCAGGATGCTCGCGACGTCCTCGAAAGGACGCTGTGGCGTGTCGCGGCCCGGCGGCAGCGAGACGGGGTTGTTCATGACGGGCGCATTGATGGCCGCAAGCGAGAAGAACGCCACGCCGCCCCGACCCTCGGCGGCACTCAAGACGGCGCGCGCCTGACGCACGAGTCCCTCGGCGGAGTTGAGGTATGCGCCGATGCCGACGAGCGCATCGCGGCTCCGGGGCGCGGCCCGCAACCAGGACGTCCACGCGCTGAACTCGGCGGCGCTGCGCGGGTCGTGTTCCTGGCGATAGACCTGCGGCACCACGGCATCGACGCTGCC
>JAEZCY010000086.1 GCA_023429845.1 Acidobacteriota bacterium | reverse complement strand
CGCGTCGTCATCGTCGGCGGCGGCTTCGGCGGGTTGTCGGCGGCCCGGGCGCTGCGCTGGGCCGACGTGGACGTGGTCCTCGTCGACCGGCGCAACCACCATGTATTCCAGCCGCTGCTGTACCAGGTGGCAACGGCGGGCCTGTCGCCGGGCGACATCGCGTCACCGATCCGCTGGATTCTGCGCTACCAGCAGAACGCGCAGGTGCTGCTGGGGGAGGCGCTGCGCGTGGACGCCGAGGCGCGAGTGCTGCACCTGGACATCGGACAGCTGCACTACGACGCGTTGATTCTGGCGACAGGGGCCACCCACGCGTACTTCGGCCACGACGAATGGCAGGACGTGGCGCCGGGGCTCAAGACCCTCGAGGACGCCGGGCTCGTGCGGCGGCAGCTGCTGCTGGCCTTCGAGCAAGCCGAACGGACGCCAGACCAGGCCGAACGCTCGCGTCTGCTGACGTTCGTGATCGTCGGCGCCGGACCGACAGGCGTGGAACTGGCGGGCGCGTTGGCCGAACTCGCGAACTTCTCGCTTGCGCGGGACTTCCGCTCCATCGACACCAGTTGCGCGCACGTGCTCCTGGTGGAGGCGGCGCCGCGGATTCTCGCCGCCTTTCCCGAGGACCTGCAGGAGCGCGCCGAGACGTCGCTGCGTGACAAGGGCGTCACGATACGGAAGGGGACGCCCGTGACGCAGATCGACGCGCAAGGCGTCACACTCGCGGGCGGCGAACGCATCGAGTCGTCCACCGTCCTCTGGGCCGCCGGTGTCGCCGCGTCGCCGCTCGGGCGTTCGCTCGGGGTGGACGTCGATCGGGCCGGTCGCGTGCTCGTCAATCCCGACCTGACCGTCCCCGGCCGTGAGGACGTGTACGTCGTCGGCGACCTGGCTCACCTGCAGCAAGACGGGCAGTTGCTGCCCGGTGTGGCGCAGGTGGCCATGCAACAGGGTGCCCACGCCGTGGAGAATATCCAGCGGCAGTTCGGCAACCAGCCGCGGCGCGCGTTCCGTTACAGGAACTACGGGAACATGGCGACGATCGGTCGCAACTCGGCCATCGCGGATTTCGGCGGGCGGTGGCGCTTTTCGGGGCGCATCGCGTGGCTGCTCTGGGTGTTCGTGCACATCATGCAGCTCACCGGCTTCCGTAACCGCCTCGCCGTCCTCATCCAGTGGGCATGGGCTTACCTCACGCACCAGCGCGGCATTCGACTGATCACGGGGCACGGTGCGGCCGCGGCGCCCGAGCCGCACTCGTCGTCCTCGCCGCCGTAGCGCTCGTCATCCCGCTCCCCACGGCGCTCCTTGCGCCGTGGCGCCGCGTGTACAGCGCCGTCCAGCCCGTGCTCACGCCTGCGACGGCGTACCTGCCGTTGCCGGCACTCGACCTGCTCGTCGTCCTGCTGCTGCTCGCTGCCGGGTGGGCCGCGTGGCGCCGGCGCCGGCAGGCGCGGTGCGCGAGCACCGTCGCGCGCGTCGTGTTCACCACGCTCGCCGGCGGCTGGCTGCTGTTCCTCGCGTCGTGGGGCTGGCACTACCAGGTGCCGACCATCGAGGCGCGCCTGGCGCTCGTGCCCTCGGACTTCTCCGCGGAGCGCGCCGAGGCATTCGCGCGCGCGACGGTGGAACAGCTCAACGCGCTTCACGACCCCGCACACGCAGCGGGTTGGCCCGAGCGGTCGCAGTTGCCCGAGGTGCTGGCGCCGCGCCTGGCACGCGTGCTGCCCACGCTGGGCATCCGCAGCGCGCCGGCCGTGGTGGTGCCGCGGCGCACGATGTTCGACTGGTACTTCAGGTGGGCCGGCATCGACGGCATGACGAATCCCTTCGGGCTCGAGGTGCTCGTCAACAGCCGTGTGCTGCCGGTCGAATTGCCCGCCCTCGCGGCACACGAGTACGCGCATCTTGCCGGGTTTGCCGACGAATCGGATGCCAGCATCGTGGCGTGGCTGGCCTGCAGGGGCGGCGGCCCCAATCTGCAGTACAGCGCCGCCCTGGCCGTGCTTCCGCACGTGTTGCAGGGCCTGCCGCCTGACGTACGCCGACGACTGGCCGAGGGGATCGGGCCGGGGCCGCGGCAGGACCTGCGCGCCATCGCCGCCCGTGTGGCAGAGCAGCACCCGTGGGTGAATGCCTTTGCCTGGCGGGCCTACGATGGCTTCCTGAAGGCGAACAGGGTCGATGAAGGCGTGGCGCGCTACGATGCCGTGGCGCGGGTATTGATTGCTGCGGGGGATCCGGTCACTGGGACCCTGAGGCGGTCGCCTCCGGCGTGGCCGTTGCCTCGCCGATGACCGAGACCCCGCCGTTCACGGTCTCGACCCTCAGCGTGGGACCACCGCCGTTCAGGCGTCCTTCGTAGTGCCGTCGCTTCCGTTCGGTGCGGTCCACCGAGGCGAACCTGTCCACGTCGATGCCGCCGTTCACGGTGCGGACGGACAGGTCGGCGCGCTGCGATGCCGGCAGCGTCACGGACACCCCGCCATTCACCGTCTCGATCGTCGCGCCCTGGCTGGGCAGGCTGCTGAGCGCGAGCTTGACGCTGCCATTCACCGTCTCGGCCTTGTGCAGCCCACCGAGCGCCCGGCCGGCGATGCTGCCGTTCACGGTTTCCAACGCGACCCTGCCGGCGACGTCCTGCACGTCCACCTGGCCGTTCACGGTGGTGAGGCTGAGCGTGAGCGTGGACGGCACCAGCACGTCGTAGCGCACCTCGACTTGCTGCCCCATCGACAGACCCTGGTTGCGCGGCATGACGAGGCGGACGAGATCGGCGCTTGCCGTGTCTTCGAGTCGGAGTCGATCGAGAAGCTCGCGGGCGCCTTGCTGGCTCACGGCGCGTGCCGTGCGATGCGCAGTGACGGTGATGGTCGGGGAGGCGTGGGAGCGAACGGTGATGCCGCCGTTCGTGTTGTCGATCTCCAGTGTCGCCGTCGGGTTGACCGTGTAGGTCCTCTCCCAGCGGTCGCTGACCTGCTCGCGGGGGCCCGCGATCATCAGTTCACAGCCCCCGGCCACGAGGCCGAGCGGCAACAACAGGCACGCCAGCGGCGCACGTACGGGCAGAGTCATCCTCACGCTCCTGTGAAGGCCATACGACAACGAGGGGCCAGTGTTCCGTCGCGACGCTCGCCGCATGTGACAGAACCCCGGCTCGGTTGCGAAATTCCTAGCTTTCGGTAGCGCGATTGCGCTAGGCCTGCGCTGGTCACGCTGTGCGATTCGCGCCGCACAGCCACGCATTCGTAAGTGGCCCGACGGAATCGTAACGGCAACTCGCAGACGTCACTGTCGGGATTGTCGAGAAACGCAACAGAACCCGCCGATTTTGCACGGCTGAAATGACCAGTATCGAGGCACGCAGGTTGCCCCAGGCAGGGGCATGGTACGTCCGCGCCCCAACAGCTGGTGCCTCACTCCGCTGCTGGCGCTCTTCGTCTTGCTGGCCCAGGCCGCTCCCGCCCTCGCCGGCGCCGTGCGCCTGTACTGGGATCCCAACGCCGAACCGGACCTCGCGGGCTACGTGCTCGTCTACGGCAGCGCGCCGGGCGTGTACACGCAGTCGGTGAGCCTTGCGCCCACGGCCACGACGCACGAAGTCCCGGGGCTCCCGGACGGCGCGTACTTCTTCGCCATTCGCGCCTTCAACACGGCGGGGCTGCAGAGCGGGTACTCGAACGAGGTCAAGGTCGTAGTGACGACCGCCGGCCTCCCCGCGCCGTTCATCACGAGCTTCACGCCGGCGAGCGGGCCCGCATCCGGTGGGACCACGGTGACCGTCAACGGAACGGGCTTCCAGGCAGGCGCCGTCGTTCGCTTCGGCGACGCCGTCGCCCCGGTCGTCAGCCTCACCGGGACGCGCATCGTCGTGAAGACGCCGGCGCGCGCCGCGGGGCTCGTCTCGCTTTCGGTGACCAACCCGGACGGCAAGGGCGTGCAGTTGCCGCAGGCCTTCACGTATGGCGACCTGCCACCGACGGTCACCAAGGTGTCTCCCGTCAGCGGCCCTGCCGCCGGTGGCACCGTGGTCACGATCGACGGCGCCAACTTCCAGCAGGGTGCGAGCGTCTCGGTCGGCGCCCTGAACGCCAAGGTGGTCTCGATCACGGGTAGCCGGCTCATGGTCACCATGCCCGCACACGCACCGGGGACCGTCGGCTTCACGGTCACGAACCCTGGAGCGAAGTCCGTATCCGTGGCCGCCGCGTTCACCTACAAGGCGGGCGGACCGGCGCTGACGCACGTGCTTCCCGACAGTGGGCCTATCGCCGGCGGCACCACCGTCACGCTGGTGGGCAGCGGCTTCACGAGCGGGACGACGGCGTCGTTCGGCCAGGTGAAGGCGACCGTGCTCGCGCGCACCGCCGAGACGCTCACCGTGCGCACGCCGCCAAATGCGGCCGGACGGGCCAGCGTGGCGGTGAGCAACCAGGATGGCCTTACCGTCACGGCCTTCGAGGGGTTCGAGTACGTGGACCCCGACGGTCCGTTCGTGCGGTACTTCGCGGAAGGCGCGTCCGGCGCCTTCTTCGGCACGCGGTTCGCGCTTGCCAACCCCCACCCCGACCCGGTGCCGGTGACGGTGACGTTCACCGACACGTTCGGCACGCCGACGACGATGGATGTCGTGCTCGCGGCCACGTCGCGGATGACGATCGACGAGAGCAACCGTCCGCCGCTGGCGAGCGAAGCCTTTGCGACCCGCTTCGACGCGCCGAAGGTCATCGGCGTGGAGCGCACGATGACGTGGGCGGCCGGAGCCGCGCCGTACGGCTCGCACAGCGACACGGGGGTGACGGCGCCGCGGACGTCGTGGGTGCTTGCCGAAGGCGCGACCATCGGCGGGTTCAACACGTTCTACCTGCTGCAGAACCCCACCACGAGTGTTGCGCAGGTGAAGGTGCAGTACCTGCTCGCGACCGGGCAGCGGATCGAGAAGATCCACCCGGTTGCGCCGCTGTCGCGGACCAACATCTGGGTCAACAAGGACGACCCGGCGCTCGAAGCTGCGGAGATGTCGGCCACGTTGACGTCGATCAACGATGTGCCTGTGGTGGTGGAGCGCTCGATGTACCGCAACACGGGAAACGAGCTGTTCTCGGCCGGGCACAACAGCGCCGCCGTGGACAGCCCGGCGTTGCGCTGGTTCCTCGCCGAAGGCGCGACGGGCGGCACGTTCGACGAGTTCGTGCTGATTGCCAACCCGAACGCGGCGCCGGCCCGCCTGCGCGTCAGCTACCTTCGGGCCGGCAAGGCGCCGATCGTCAAGGAGCACGTGGCCGCGGGCCAGAGCCGGCTGACCGTGTGGGTGGACCAGGAGCATCCGCAGCTTGCCAACGCCGAGGTGTCGATCATCGTGGAGAGCCTCACGCCGACGCCGGTCGTGGTGGAGCGGTCGATGTGGTGGCGCGCGACGCCGGACGGCGAGTGGGTCGAATCGCACAACAGCAGCGGTGTGAAGACGACGGCAGCGCGCTGGCTGGTGACCGACGGGGAATCGGGCGGAGCGAGCGAGGCAAGCACGTACGTGCTCGTGGCCAATACCGGCAACACCGCGGCGACCGTACGGTTCACGCTGCTTACTCAGACCGGCGTGACGCGAACCATTCAGGACGTCGTGAGCGCGAACGGCCGCTACTCGCTCGAGGCCGTCAGTGCGTTCCCGGAGGCGGCCAACACGCGCTTCAGCGTGCTGGTCGAGAGCGTCACCGGCACGGCGCCGCTGGTCGTGGAGCGCGCGTCCTACTCGAGCACGCCAGGGATGGCCTGGGCCGCCGGCACGAACAGCCTCGCCGTGCCGCTTCCATAGGCAGAAGGGGAGGCCGCACCGTGACGGTACTTGCTACGATTGCGGCATGCCCAGCTTCACCGTGCGCATCGGCGTGCTGCTCATCGTCTTCGGAGCGGCCACCTACGTCACCTCGGGGGCGGTGAGCGTGACGGCTCTCATTCCGTCGCTGGTCGGAACGCTGCTCGTGGCATGTGGGCTCGTGGCGGCACGGCATGCGGTCGTCCGGCCCCATGCGATGCATGCGGCGGCACTCATCGCGCTCGCCGGCGTGTTGGGCACGGCCGGGGCGCTGCTGCGCGTACCGGCGCTGCTGTCCGAGGGCGCGCTCTCGGGCCGGCCGGCGATCGTCGCGCGCGCCAGCATGGCGATCATCCTGATTGTCTACCTGGGGTTCAGCGTCCGGTCGTTCGTGGCCGCGCGCTTCAGGCGACAGGCGTAGGCGCGGCCGCGTCCACGGACGCGTCGTGTCTCGGGTAGTGTGACGCCACGTAGTCCTCGACGAGCCGCTGGAAGGCAAGCGAGAGTTCCTCGTACGTGCCGCGCAGCGTCAGGGCATGCTGCCCGTCGATGAACACCGGGCAGTTGGGCGCTTCACCCGTGCCCGGCAGCGAGATGCCGATGTTGGCAGCCTTCGACTCACCGGGTCCGTTGACGACGCAGCCCATCACCGCGAGCGTCATCGTCTCGACGCCATCGAATTCGTGCTTCCAGGCCGGCATCCTGTCGCGGATGTAGCCCTGGATCCGCTCGGCGAGTTCCTGGAAGGTCGTGCTCGTGGTACGCCCGCACCCCGGGCATGCGGTCACGCTCGGGTTGAAGGAGCGCAGCCCGAGAGCCTGGAGCAGTTCACACGCGGCATAGACCTCGTCGCAGCGGTCGCCGCCGGGACGCGGCGTCAGCGACACGCGGATCGTGTCACCGATGCCGTCGGCCAGGAGCACGCCCATCGCGGACGAGGACCACACCAGCCCCTTGATCCCCATGCCTGCCTCGGTGAGGCCGAGGTGCAGCGGCTGCCGCGTCGCCTTCGACAGACGACGATAGACGTCGATCAGGTGCAGCGGCCGCGAGACCTTGCACGAGATGATGATCTGCTCCTCGCGCAACCCGGCCTCGAGCGCCAGATCGGTCGATGTGAGCGCCGACTCGATCATGCAGTCGTTGAGGATGTCGTCGGACGTCCGCCCGAGATTTCCGTCGCTGTTCTCCTGCATGCGCCGCATCACCAGCTCCTGGTTCAGCGAGCCGCCGTTCACGCCGATCCGCACCGGCTTGCCGTGCTCGCGCGCGACCGCGCAGATCATCGCGAACTGTTCGTCGCGACGCATGCCCGTGCCCACGTTGCCCGGATTGATGCGGTACTTGTCGAGCGCGGCGGCGCAATCGGGATAACGGGTGAGCAGCAGGTGACCGTTGTAGTGGAAGTCGCCCACCAGCGGCACCGTGCACCCGGCATCACGGAGGCGGCGCACCACTTCCGGCACCGCAGCGGCGGCCTCGGGCACGTTCACGGTGACGCGCACGATCTCTGACCCGGCCGCGGCGAGTGCGGCGACCTGCTGGACGGTCTTCGTGATGTCGGCCGTGTCCGTGCTCGTCATCGACTGGACGACCACCGGCGCGCCGCCGCCGACCTGGATGCCGCCGACCTTTACCCCCACCGTGCGATGCAGACGTGCGTTGTTCATGGAGCGTGACTGGGGTCGTCCGGCGCGACGCGCCGATCGACCGAGAAGAGCAGCGCCTCGATCGCGTTGCTCGTGGCGGAGGCCGGCGAGTCGAACGCGATCCCGACCACGTACGACGGCGGCGTGTCGGCCCGCGGCGCGAGCACGAGGCGGCTGTGCACGACGCGACCCTCGATCGGACCGATCTCGCCGTCGGGCCCCGCCAGGGTCAGCGAGACACGCCGGCCTACCGACAAATGCGTGGACGACTCGAGCACCAGTCCACCGACACTCACGCCGCTCACGCGAACGCCCAGGGACGCCTCCGCGGCGTCGCCGGCCAGACCGATGACGTGGGCGTAGAGGGGAAACGGCACCTCGCGCCGTTCATCCCGCCGCCGTTCAGGAGACCAGCCGCCGGTCATGGGGCACGCCGCTAGCGGCGACTGTCCTCGAGCCGGGTGCGTGCGCTGCGGTGCAGATTGAGAACGTGTGGCCCGAGTTGCTTGCTCAGGAACACCTTGGATTCGAGGTTCTCGATCGGGTTGGGCACGAACTTCAGCACGTTGAACTGCAGGTTGTCGAGGGTGCCCCGCATCTCGTAGTAGCGGTTCTTGGTCTTCACCACGACCTCGTCGAAACCGGTCGCGACCGCCCAGGCTTCCTGTTCCTCGGTGAGCGCGCGGAACTGGCCCTGCCCGCGCCAGTCGGATCGGGTGCCGCCAATCCAGCTGTACAGCACGCGACGGCCTTCGAACTGCACGACATCCTCGATCTGCGCCGAGAGGTCCGCGAGACGCGGGTCCGACTCGTTGGCGAACAGTTCGTGGCACACCTTGTAGGCAACGGGCGCCAGCGTGCCCGGATCGTCGGGCAGGGCTGCCACGGCCATCACGATCAGGTGCTCACGGTCGGCAAGGCGCGCGGTGATCTCGGCCGCGGTCTTGCGTCGCGCGAACTCGCCGAAGAACTCCTCGATGTACTCGATCTCGAGGGCGCCCTCGCCGAGGGTGTAGTGCCGAATCAGATACTCCACGTGACGGTGCGCCTCGCTGCGGAAAGGCCGGTTCGCCACGCTGGGCGACCGGGCAATCCCATCATTCTAAGCCCTGAGCTCACGGGAGTGGAGTGACGCGGTCCCGACCAGCGCGACTTCGCCCGCGTGCTGCAAAGGGTAATATCGCTGATGGTGAGGCGCACCTCCGCATGAGCCGTCCGCTGGTGGTCCTGGTGCTCGGAGTGGCCGGCCTGATGCTGCTCTCGTGGGCATTGGGACGGATTCTCTTCTGGCTGCGCGCCACCTTCCCGCCCAGGAGGGGCCGGTAGTAGGGACGCCTCACCGAGGCGTCCACCTCCGCGACCGGGCCGTCAGCGGGGGAACAGGTCCGGGTTGTCCGTGAAGAGCCCGTCCACGCGGTATGTCTCGACGAACATCCGCATGTCCTTCGTCGCCGCTGCCGCCTCGGTTGCCGAGCCGCGGGCCGCACGGAATGTCCACGGCACGACGGTCAGGCCCGCAGCGTGCGCGTCGCGGACGATCCCGGGGCGCGCCGTCACGAGCCCGCGGGCGGGTCCGATGCCGGTGGCAAACGCGCGCATCTCGCCAAGTCCCGCCGTCGTCAACCATCGGGCGGCCGCGTCGGGCGAGCCGATCAGGAAGGTGCGGGGAATCCGCGGCAGCTGCCGCGCGAGGGTGCGCAGGCTCTGCTCTTCGAACGACTGCAGGAGCACGGCCGGGCGTCCCTTGACGGTGGCGTCGGTCAACGCGTTCTTCTCGAGAGCCTTGACGACGGCCTCCTCGAGGCTGAGTCCCTTGGCGCGCAACCGCGCCGGGCCCTTGAGTTCGGGGAAGATGCCGGCCTTGCCCTTCACGAGGTCGATGGCTTCCTGGAAGGTCGCCACGCGCGCCCCGGCGAACGACGCGTCGAACCAGCTGCCGGCATCGAGCCGTTTGACCTCGGCCAGGGTGAAGTCGTCCACGAACCAGCGACGCCGCGACTGGCCGGCCTCGGTCGTCACCGTCGCGCGGTCAGGAAAGAGCTCCTCCACGTTCGTCGTGCGTTCGAGGCTGAGGTCGTGCAGGCAGACGAGCACGCCGTCCCTGGTCAGCCCGAGATCCTGCTCCACGTAGTCGGCGCCCTGCTCGAGTGCGAGTCGATAGGCGGCGATCGTGTGCTCCGGCGCATAGGCCGAGGCGCCCCGATGGGCGACGTTGAAGGCCGCGGGGGACTGCGCGCCCACGGTGGGCAGCATGGCGACGGCCGCGGCGGCGGCGGACAGCAGGATGGTGATTCGCACGGCTCTATGCCCCGTGGCGCGAAGGGAATGGTGCGTCTAGGAGTCGTCGGTCTGGCTGCGGCCGTCAACCGCCGCGTCGACGGGCGCAGCGGCGGTCGCCCCGTCGCCGTCCGCACTGGCCGCCTCGGCACGCGTGCCCGGC
>JAEZCY010000311.1 GCA_023429845.1 Acidobacteriota bacterium | reverse complement strand
AAGCGTGCCGGGGCGTAGCCGGGTGGCTTCGGAAACGGCACGCGGTTGTCGGCGCGGTCGGTCATGCAGACGCGGAAGTTGTACGCCTGGAGCTTCGTGTCGGCGCTGCCGGACGGCGCCGTCGGGGTCGGCGCGATCTCGGGAAGCAGCCAGCCCTGCGCATCGCGGGCAGGCACGGACACCTCGAACTGGTGCAGCGGCGTGCGATCGCGCACCCCCGCGAGCGACTCGCCGTACTGCGCGGTGCTCTCGCGCCCGACCGTGTACGTGACGCCGGCCTGCGCCATGAGGTCGCCTTCGTACGTCGCGTCGGCGAAGATCTTCGCGCGGAACTCGGCGCCATTCTCGAGGCGGATCGCGGTGACGCGCGTGCCCGCCTTCGCCACACCGGTCCGCTCGACGAGTCGGTGGCGATAGAACACGCGCACTCCGGCTTCCTCGAGCCAGTCCTTGAAGATGGCCTCCGCCACGTGCGGCTCGAGCAGCCACTGGATCGGCGCCCCGTACTTGCGGCCCGCCCGCTCGTAGAACTCGAGCGCGTAGCCGCCAATCACTTCCTTGCGCCCGAAATCGGTCCAGCCGAGCCCACCCGACACCATGCCGCCGACGTGGTCGCGCGGTTCGAGCAACGCGACCGACGCCCCTTCCCGTGCCGCGGCCACCGCGGTCACGACGCCGGCGGCGGTGCCGCCGTAGACGACCACGTCGAACGACGCCGGCGCCGGCTGGGCCGAAACCAACATTGACAAACCGAGTGCGACGAACAGGAAGACGACCGTACGCATCAGATCTCCAGGTAGCACAGGCTGGTAGGGACGCCTCGCCGAGGCGTCCATCTCCGAGGGCACACCGTCAGATGGCCGCGGCAGCGGAGATGGACGTGTCGGCGACACGTCCCTACCGGCCCCAGTGAATCTCCCGGGCGAAGTCGTGCTTGTGGAGCCACAAGCCCGCCAGCAGCGGCCACGTGCCGATCGGCCCTTCCTTCTCGCCGAGACCGAAGCCGTGACGCCCGCCTTGATAGAGGTGCAGTTCCGTCTCGACTCCCGCCTTCCGCAACGCCTGCACGAACAGGAGGCTGTTCTCGGGCGGCACCGCGGTGTCCCCTGTCGTGTGGACGAGGAACACGGGAGGGGTGCGGCCGGTCACGCGGCGCTCGGAGGACATCGCCGCCATCTGCTCGGGTGACGCGTCAGGACCCAGCAGGTTGGTACGGGAGCCCTTGTGGACCCAGGCGTCCTCGGTGAACGTGATGACGGGATAGATCAGGATCGCCAGGTCGGGCCTGCCGCTCACGCGCGCAACGGGATCGGCCGCGTCCGGGTCGCCATCGGTGAACTGCGTGGCGGCCGTGCTCGCCAGATGACCGCCGGCCGAGAAGCCCAGGATGCCGATGCGATCCGGGTCGAGCGCCCATGCCTTCGCGTGCGCACGGACGTACTGGATGGCGCGTGACGCGTCGGTGAGTGGCGCCGGGTGGCGATACGGCGAGACGCGGTACCGCGCGACGAACGCGGTCACGCCTGCCGAGTTGAGCCATCGCGCGATCGGCTCCCCTTCGTGCGCCGCCCTGCCGCGGTAGCCGCCGCCCGGCAGCACCACGAACGCCGCGCCTGTCGCGGTGCCGGGCGCAGGCTGGTAGACCGTGATGGCCGGCGTGTCTTCGGGCCCGTCGCCCGTCGCCAGGGGCGCGCGCCCCTCCCACAGCGTGATCTGCGTGCCGGTGGCGGGCAGTTGCGCGTGCGCCAGCGTGGGCGCGAGCAGGGTCAGGACTACGAGGGCGATGCGCTTCACGGGATGTCGTCTCCGGTTGTCGGTGCCGGCCCGCCGCCGGCGGGCATCGCTGCGCGTCGGAGGGGCACGGCGCCACACCACGATGGTCGGCCGCGCACGAGGCGTCCGGCGTTCTTCGGCGTGCTTTCGGCGAGGCGTGTTATAGCATGCAGCCGACCTTCAGCCATGGCCTATCTCCTCGGCATCGACGTCGGCACCGGCGGCACGCGGGCCCTGATTCTCGACGACTCCGGCACGGTGCTCGGGTCGGCCACGGCCGACCACGCGCCGTTTGCGTCGCCTCACACGGGCTGGGCCGAGCAGGACCCCGACGACTGGTGGCGCGCCTGCCGGCAGGCCGTGCCGCGCGCGCTCGAAGCGGCGGGTGTGGACGCGCGCAGCATCGCGGCGGTCGGGCTCACGGGACAGATGCATGGCGCCACCCTGCTCGACGCAGACGGGGTGGTGGTGCGTCCGGCCCTCATCTGGTGCGATCAGCGGACCCAGGCCGAGTGCGACGCGTTGACCGAGCAGATCGGCGCCGGGCGGCTCATCGAGCTGACGAGTAACCCGGCGCTCACTGGTTTCACGCTGCCCAAGCTGCTGTGGGTCCGCAACACGGAGCCAGACGCCTGGAGCCGCGTGCGCCACGTCCTGCTCCCGAAGGACTACATCCGGTACAAGCTCACGGGACGTCTGGCCACCGATGTCGCCGACGCATCGGGCACGCTGCTGTTCGACGTGGCACGCCGCCAGTGGTCGGACGACATGCTGCGGGCGACCGGGATCGACGCAGCACTGCTGCCGGAAGCCTTCGAGGGACCGCAGGTGACCGGGGCGATCACCGCAGCTGGCGCCGAGGCGACCGGGCTGGTGGCCGGCACACCCGTTGTCGCCGGGGGAGGCGATCAGGCTGCCGGCGCCGTCGGCATGGGCATCGTCGAACCGGGGCTCGTGAGCGCCACCATCGGCACCTCCGGCGTCGTCTTTGCGGCGACCGACCGGCCGGCGCTCGACCCCAAGGGACGCGTGCACACGTTCTGTCACGCCGTGCCGGGACGCTGGCACGTGATGGGCGTCACGCAGGCTGCCGGCCTGTCGCTTCGCTGGTTCCGGGACCGCTTCGGTTCCGGAGCGGCTGATGGTCGCGATTCCTACGAGCGGCTCACCGACGAGGCCCTCGCCGCCCCGCCCGGCGCCGATGGCGTCCTCTGGGCGCCATACCTCATGGGCGAGCGCACGCCGCACCTCGACGCCGACGCGAGGGCTGCACTCGTCGGACTGGCCGCGTCACACACGCGCGGGCACATCGTGCGGGCAATCCTCGAGGGCGTCGCCTTCAGCCTCCGCGACAGCTTCGGCATCCTGCAGGAGATGCAGGTGCCGGTCGAGGCGGTCCGCCTCGGTGGCGGAGGCGCGCGGTCGCCGTTGTGGCGGCAGATCCAGGCCGATGTCTACGGCATGTCGGTGCAGACCGTTGCCGCGGAGGAAGGCGCCGCGTACGGCGCCGCCGTGCTCGCCGGCGTCGGTGCCGGCCTGTGGGCAGACGTCGATGCCGCATGCGGCCGCGTCGTGCGGGTCACGAGCGAAGTCGCCCCGGGGGACGGACGCGCGGCACTCGAGCGCCAGTACCGGGCCTTTCGCGCGCTCTACCCGGCTTTGCGCGCCATCCGCGCCGCAGTGGATTGAAAGTCCCCTTCGCAGATCGGCACTCGCGTTTGACCCGGAATGGGACGAACGTGCCGCAGTGATCTACACTGCAGCGTCGAATTTCCGCCCTCCGGGAGACTGCTGAGTGACCGACACCTACACGCCACAGCCCGCCCACAAGTTCTCGTTCGGTCTCTGGACGGTCTGCAATCGCGGCCGCGACCCGTTCGGCGAGCCCGTCCGCGACCCGCTCCCTCCCAACGACGCCGTCGCCATGCTCGGTGAGATCGGCGCCTGGGGCGTCAACCTGCACGACAACGATCTGGTGCCCATCGACGCCACCACCGCCGAGCGCGACGGCATCGTGCGCGGCTTCCGGGCGGCGATGCAGGAACACGGGGTCGTCTGTCCCATGGCGACCGTGAGCCTCTTCACCGACCCGATCTTCAAGGACGGGGCGTTCACGGCCAACGACCCGCAGGTCCGCGCCTACGCGGTGCAGAAGACGATGAGCGCGATGGATCTCGGCGCCGAACTCGGCGCCAGGATCTTCGTGCTCTGGGGCGGGCGCGAGGGGACCGAGACCGACGCCTGCCGGAGGCCGGACGAGGCGGTCAAGCGGCTGCGCGAGGCGGTGAACTTCCTGTGCGAGTACAACATCGCGCAGGGATATCAATACCAGTTCGCTCTCGAGGCAAAGCCCAACGAGCCGCGCGGCGACATCTACATGGCCACCACCGGCAACTACCTGGCGTTCATCCCCACACTCGACCACGCGGAGATGGTCGGCGTGAATCCCGAAGTCGCGCACGAGACGATGGCGGGTCTGAACTTCACGCACGCGGTGGGGCAAGCGTGGGAGGCCGGCAAGCTGTTCCACATCGACCTGAACGACCAGAATCCCGGCCGCTACGACCAGGACTTCCGCTTCGGCGCCGCCAACCTGCGGGGTGCCTTCTTCCTCGTGAAGTTCCTCGAGGACGTCGGCTACGACGGACCGCGACATTTCGACGCGCATGCCTATCGTTCCGAGGACTACGACGGCGTCAAGGCGTTCGCGCGCGGCTGCATGCGAACGTACCTGATCATGAAGGAGAAGGCGGCGCAGTGGAACGCCGACGCCGAGATCCAGGCGCTGGTGCAGGCCGCGCATGGCGACAATTCCTCGGTCGGCAGCTTCAGCGCCGACGCCGCGCGCGCCCTCGCCAATCAGAGCTTCGACCGTCAAGCGATTGCGGCGCGCGGGCTCGCCTACGAGCAGCTCGATCAGCTCACGAACGAGATCATTCTCGGCGTGCGGTAGGAGGC
>JAEZCY010000302.1 GCA_023429845.1 Acidobacteriota bacterium | reverse complement strand
GGCGAGCTGCGTGTGAAC
This sequence comes from Acidobacteriota bacterium, assembly GCA_023429845.1. Classification (GTDB taxonomy): domain Bacteria; phylum Acidobacteriota; class Vicinamibacteria; order Vicinamibacterales; family Vicinamibacteraceae; genus Luteitalea. The sequence continues at coordinate 5,233 of JAEZCY010000302.1, read as the reverse complement.
GGCCGGGTGCAGGGCCAGACGCCCGTGGTGCTGCGTGACCTGCCGTTCGGCTCGTACGTGATTGCAATCTCGCGACCCGGCTTTCAGACCGTGGAGCGGGAGCTGACGCTCCTGCCCTCGCAGCCGGTGGCGTCGGTCAGTGTGGATCTGGTGCCCGGCGAAGGGGTCGCCGCCGGACCGCCGTCCCCGCCGGCGCCCACGCTGCCCGAACCAGCGTCCTCGTCGTCCTCGTCGTCCTCGACGCCCGAGCGGGCCCCTGCCGTCGCGGGGCCGGCGCCAGGTGCCTCCGCGCCGACGGGCGGGCTCTTTGTCGCGTCGATCCCTGCCTCCGCCCGACTCTTCGTGGACGGACGCGCTTACGGCAGTACCCCCGCCGGGATCCCCGGGCTGACGCCAGGCCCCCACACCGTGCGGGTGGAAGCTCCCGGCTATCGGACCTGGGAGGGCCGGGTCGTCGTCGTGGCGGGCTCGCGCGCGCGGGTGCAGGCCACGTTGCAGCAGGAACAGGAATGAAAGCCTTACTCGCACTCGAGAATGGCCAGGTCTACGAAGGCGTGGCTGTCGGTGCTGCTGGCGAGACCAGCGGCGAGGTCGTCTTCAACACCAGCCTCACCGGCTACCAGGAGGTCCTGACCGACCCGTCGTACGCCGGGCAGATCGTCACGATGACGGCGCCGCTCATCGGCAACTACGGCGTGTCGGCGGAGGATGTGGAGTCACGCGCGCCGCGCGTGGCCGGCTTCGTCATGCGCGAGGCCTCCCGCGTGGCGAGCAACTGGCGGTCCGAGATGACGTTGAAGGAATACCTGACGCGTCACGACATCGTCGCCATCTCCGACATCGACACGCGGGCGCTCACCCGGGTGCTCCGGTCCGCAGGGGTCATGCGGGGCGTGATCGCCACCGGCGCGGGCATCCGTGGCGAGGAACTCGTCGAGAAAGCGCAGGCGGCTCCGCAGATGGCCGGAGCGGACCTCGTCAAGGAGGTGACCTGCAGCGCGCCGTTCGACTGGCAGCCTTCCGAAGAGCCCGGTGCAACCCTGGGGCGGGATCTCATTCTGGAGCCGCAGCGTCGGGCCGGACGCCGCCTGAAGGTGGCGGCTTACGACCTCGGCATGAAGTACAACATCCTGCGTCGCTTCGCCGAGCACGGCATCGACGTGCGGGTGTACCCGGCGACCACGCCGGCGACGGAGCTGATGAAGGACGGGCCGGATGGCGTGTTCTTCAGCAACGGACCCGGAGACCCCGCGGCCTTGCCCTATGTCGTGGCCAACGCCAGGACCCTTGCCGACGCGGACGTGCCGGTGTTCGGCATCTGTCTCGGCCATCAGGTGCTCGCGCAGGCGCTCGGCGCCCAGACCTTCAAACTGAAGTTCGGGCACCGCGGCACCAATCACCCGGTCAAGCACCTGGCCTCGGGCGCGGTCGAGATCACGTCGCAGAACCACGGGTTCGCGGTGGATCCGGACTCGATTCCTGCCGACGTCGAAGTCACGCACGTGAACCTGTACGACAACACGGTGGAGGGCCTGAAGCACCGCAGCCGTCCGATCTTCTGCGTGCAGTACCACCCGGAGGCGGCGCCGGGTCCTCACGACGCCGATTACCTGTTCCGCCAGTTCCTCGACGCCATGGAGGCGCGCGCCTAGATGCCACGCACCGACATCAAACGCGTGCTCGTCATCGGCTCAGGCCCGATCGTGATCGGGCAGGCCTGCGAGTTCGACTATTCCGGCACCCAGGCCTGCAAGGCCCTCGAGAGCGAGGGCCTCGAGGTCATCCTGATCAACAGCAATCCGGCGACGATCATGACCGACCCGGAGCTGGCGCACCGCACGTACGTCGAGCCGCTCACGGTGGAGATGGTCGAGCAGGTGATCGTCCGCGAGAAGCCCGACGCGCTGCTGCCGACGGTTGGCGGCCAGACCGCGCTGAACCTCGCGGTGGAACTCGCGAAGGCGGGCATCCTCGACAAGCACGGCGTCAAGCTCATCGGCGCGCAGATCGAGGCCATCGAGCTTGCCGAGGACCGGCTGAAGTTCAAGCAGGCCATGAAGGAGATCGGCATTCCGGTGCCGGTCTCGGCGGTGGTCCACACCCTCGAGGAGGCACTCACGTGCATCGAGGAGGTCGGCTTCCCGGCGATCATCCGGCCGTCGTTCACGATGGGCGGCGTTGGCGGCGGCATCGCGTACAACCTGGAGGAATACCGCGAGATCTGCGAGCGCGGCATCAGCCTCAGTCCCGTCCACGAGATCCTCGTCGAGCAGTCGGTGATCGGCTGGAAGGAGTACGAGCTCGAGGTGATGCGCGACCACGCCGACAACTTCGTGGTCATCTGCTCGATCGAGAACGTGGACGCGATGGGCGTGCACACCGGCGATTCGATCACCGTGGCGCCGGCGATCACCTTGTCCGATCGCGAGTACCACCGGCTGCGCGACGCCGCCCGCCAGATCATCCGGCGCGTGGGAGTGGAGACCGGCGGCAGCAACATCCAGTTCGCGGTCAACCCCGCCAACGGCGACTACATCGTCATCGAGATGAACCCGCGCGTGTCGCGCAGTTCGGCGCTCGCCTCGAAGGCGACGGGCTTCCCGATTGCGAAGATCGCCGCCAAGCTCGCGCTCGGCTACACGCTCGACGAAATCCCGAACGACATCACGCGGGTGACGCCCGCCTCGTTCGAACCGACCATCGACTACGTCGTCGTCAAGTTCCCGCGCTGGGCGTTCGAGAAGTTCCCGCAGGCCGACGCGACGCTCACCACGCAGATGAAGTCGGTGGGCGAGGCGATGGCGATCGGCCGGACCTTCAAGGAGTCGTTCCTCAAGGCGGTCCGATCGCTGGAACTCGGGAGCAGCGCCAGTTCGCTGTTCGGGCAACCGGTCGACGAGGACGAGGAGAAGGTCGAGGCCCTGCGTCGCTCGCTGGTGATCCCGAACGACCGCCGGATGTGGGCGGTCTTCCGCGCCCTCGAGCGCGGCTGGACCGTGCAGCAGGTACACGAACTCACGCACATCGACCCGTGGTTCCTCGAGCAGTTCCAGGAACTCGTGGAGCTCGGGCGGATGGCGCGCGACATCGGCCTTCGCAACATGTCGGAGGACCTGCTGCGGACGTTGAAGCGCAACGGCTTCGGCGACCGCGACATCGCGCGACTCTGCGAGGTGACCGAGAGCGCGGTCCGCGAGCGGCGCGAGGAACTCGGCCTGCGCAACGCCTACAAGCGCATCGACACCTGCGCCGCGGAGTTCGAGTCGTTCACGCCGTACCTGTACGGCACCTTCGAACGTGAATGCGAAGCCGACCCGACGCCCCGCGACAAGGTGGTGATTCTCGGCAGCGGCCCGAACCGCATCGGCCAGGGCATCGAGTTCGACTACTGCTGCTGTCACGCCGCGTTCGCCGCCCGTGAAGAGGGCTTCGAGACGGTGATGATCAACTGCAACCCGGAGACGGTGTCGACCGACTACGACACCGTCGATCGCCTGTACTTCGAGCCGCTGACGCTCGAGGACGTGCTGGCGGTGATCGAGCGCGAGCGCTCGGGTGGCGGGCAGGTGTCGTGCGTCGTGCAGTTCGGCGGCCAGACGCCGCTCAAGCTGGCGCTGGCGCTGCAGGAGGCCGGCGTCAGGATCATCGGCACCTCGCCCGACTCCATCGACCTGGCGGAAGACCGCGAGCGGTTCGCAGCGCTGCTCTGGGATCTCGGCATCCCGCAGCCGGCCAACGGCATGGCCGCCAGTCGCGACGAAGCGCGTGAGGTCGCAGCGAGGATCGGCTACCCGGTGGTGGTGCGGCCGTCGTACGTGCTCGGCGGACGCGCGATGGCCATCGTGTACGACGCCGGCACGCTCGACAACTACATGGCGTCGGCGGTGGACGTCTCGCCCGAGAAGCCGATCCTCATCGATCGCTTCCTCGAGGACGCGTTCGAACTCGACGTGGACGCGGTCGCCGATGGGCAAGGGGGCGTGGTGATCGGCGGCGTGATGGAGCACATCGAGGAGGCCGGCATCCACTCCGGCGACAGCTCCTGCGTCGTGCCCACCTACCTCGTGGCCGAGCGGCATCTCGAGACGATCAAGGACTACACGCGCCGCATCGCCCGGGCGTTGAACGTCGTTGGCCTGATGAACGCGCAGTTCGCCATCAAGGACGACACGGTCTACGTCATCGAGGTGAACCCCCGTGCCTCGCGCACGGTGCCCTACCTGTCGAAGGCCACGGGCGTGCCGCTGGCCAAGGTTGCCGCCAGGGTGATGACGGGGAAGTCGCTCGCCGACCTCGGGCTGGTGCACGACCTCGACGTCACGGGCGTGTTCGTGAAGACGCCGGTGTTCCCCTTCGTGCGATTCCCGGGCGTGGACACCATCCTGGGGCCCGAGATGAAGAGCACGGGCGAGGTGATGGGCGGGGCCGCCACGTTCGGCACGGCCTTCGCCAAGGCGCAGATCGCTGCCGGTCAGAAGCTGCCGCTCGCGGGCGCCGCGTTCATCAGCGTCAACAACGACGACAAGCCCAACGTGCTGCCGATTGCGCGCGACCTCGCGGCGCTCGGGTTCGACCTGGTGGCCACCCGCGGCACTGCCGCGTATCTGCGCGCGCACGGTCTCGACGTCGAAGTGGTCTACAAGATCAACGAGGGGCGTCCCCACGTCGGCGACAGCATCGTCAACAAGCAGATTCAGCTGGTGCTGAACACGCCGCTCGGGCGCGAGTCGTTCTTCGACGATCGCAGCGTGCGTCGCGTCGCGATGATGCAGGGCGTTCCCTGCATCACGACGCTCACCGGGGGCGCGGCGACGGTCAGCGCCATCAAGGCGCTGCGCGAGCAGGGCCTCGAAGTGCGCTCGCTGCAGGAGTACCACGGCACCGTGCTGAGTAACGCCTGAGACGGTAAAGCGAGCAGGTTGTCGCCACCGGAGCGCGTTGTAGCCGCCGGACTTCGCCCGGCGGTCCCCGCCTGAGCGCGGCGGACCGCTGGACTCGTCCCTACCCGGCAGCGGTCCCTGCCTGGCATTGCAGTTTCTGCGTCTCGACGCCGCCTCCCGCTCGGACCTTCTGCCACAGCACGGACGACCCGCGACGCGTCCCGCCGTGCTTCCCTGGAGAATGTGAGTGTTTGCTGACGGGTGCCGCCCGGCACCCGGCTTGCTCAACCCAATGGCATGACCCCGTTGGTCGGCCTCGTGCTGCTGCTCACCGCTGGTGCGGTGTGCGGCAG
>JAEZCY010000291.1 GCA_023429845.1 Acidobacteriota bacterium | reverse complement strand
CCGCGCGCAAGATCGACGTCGCCACGCTCCGCGTCGCTGCCGCACGCCTCCCGGCGATGGCCGAGGATGCCCTGCCTGGCGCGAGCGGCGCCGTTGCGGATCGCGCGCCGAAGTTCGCGCAACTGACACGCGACGTCGTCTTCGACGACCTCTGGCGGCGGTCCGATCTGACGGCCAGGGATCGCAGTCTCGCAACGATCGCGGCGCTGGCCTCCATGGGCGACGGAGACCAGTTGGCGTTCTACGTGCGTCGCGGACTCGACGCCGGGCTGACGCACGAGCCGATCACGGAAGCCGTGACGCATCTCGGGTTCTACGCCGGTTGGGGGCGGGCGACGAGGCGATGGAAGCCATCGCCGCCGCCTCTCCCGGGGCCGCGCGATGAGCGCCGCATGGAGGCGGTGCCTGACGCTCTCGTTGTTCCTCGTCACGGTCGTCGGCACCGGTGCGTGTGCACCTCGCGGACGCGGCGCGCTGGTGATCGAGCGCCAGGGGAGCTTCGCCGTTGGCGGCACCGTCGTGACGAGCCCGGGCGACTTCGCTCCGAATGCCCAGCCTGCTCCGGGGCCGCCACCGTCGTCGGCCGGACAGACAATGCACGGCGATCACGCCTACGTGTTCTACCAGGTGCCCGTGGATGCGCGTCGGCTCCCCTTGGTGCTGTGGCACGGGTTCGGGCAGTTCTCGAAGACGTGGGAGACCACGCCCGACGGCCGTGAGGGATACCAGAACATCTTCTTGCGACGTAGATTCCCTGTCTACGTGGTGGACCAGCCGCGACGTGGCCGCGCAGCGCGCAGCACGGTCGACGGTACGGTCGCCGCCACACCGGACGAGCAGACGTGGTTTGCCACCTTCCGGCTCGGCATCTGGCCCGACTTCTTTCCGGCCGTCCAGTTCTCGCGCGACCCGGACGCGCTGAACCAGTACTTCCGGCAGATGGTGCCCAACATCGGTCCGATCGACCCCGAGGTGAACGCCTCGGCCATCGCGGCCCTCTTCGATCAGATCGGCCCCGCGATCCTCGTCACCCACTCGCACAGCGGCGGCATGGGCTGGCTGACGGCCATCAGGAGCCGTAACGTCCACGCGATCGCCTCCTACGAGCCGGGCAGCGGCTTCGTCTTTCCGGAAGGCGAGGTGCCGGCGGCAATCCCGAGTTCCGGGGGTACGTTGAGTGCTCTCGGCATCCCGTTGTCGGAGTTCGAGCAGCTCACCAAGGTACCCATCGTGATCTACTACGGTGACTACATCCCCGACGAGCCGATCGCCAATGGCGGCCAGGATGGCTGGCGTGCACGCCTGCAGATGGCGCGACTGTGGCGTGACGCCGTCAACAGGCGCGGCGGCGACGTCTCGGTGGTGCACCTGCCCGAGATCGGCATCCGTGGCAACACGCACTTTCCATTCTCGGATCTGAACAACGTGCAGGTGGCGGACGTGCTGTCTGCCTGGCTCGATACCAAGGGGTTGGACAAGTAGGTCCGTGACGTCGAGCTCGCTCGCGGGCGAGTGAATGGTGGCTATCGCTTCGGCGGTGCTTCCACGCCGGTCCCCGCCAGGACGGCTGGCGGCAGGCGATCGCCCTTGATGGTGATGGTGGCCAGGTCCCGCTCGAGTTCCTCCAATTCTTCCGCACTGAACGAGAGAGCCGCGCTCGCGACGTTCTCCTCGAGATGCGCCACGTTCGTGGTCCCCGGGATCGGCACGATCCACGGCTTACGCGCGGTCAACCACGCCAGTGCCACCTGCGCCGGCGTGGCGTCCTTCCGGCGCGCCATTGGCGTCGATGGATGCGCTCAACGTCGGTCTTCTCCATGTCAGGCTCCTCTATCTCGGGGCATACGGCACCGCCACGGCTTTCGCGCGTTCCACCAGCACGAAGGCGTCGTTGCCGACCATCGTCACGCCAGCGGCTGCCGTCAGCCCTTCCTGCAGCACGCGGACCTCTGCGCGATTGCCGTTGATCGTGAGCTCGGTCAACCGTCCCTGGGCTTCTGCCTGGCGCAGGGTGTTGGGGCCAACGCTTCGAAGCCCGTCGGGCCTGCTCAGCGGGAGTGACGTCTCGATGGGCGTCAGCGAACCCGCGCTCCCGTCCGGGTTCACCGGAATGCGGAACAGCTTTCCGCTCATGAACGTGTTGACGTACACCGCGCCATCGGCGAGCAGCGCGATGCCATCGACGGCGCCGAGCTGCGGATCGGTGATCCAGACATCAAGCGTCGCAGCACCCGGACGCAACCGGTGGACGCGATTGGCGAACGACTCGGTCGCGTAGAGGGTCCCATCCGGTGCGACCGCCATGTCATTGCACACGCCGCCATTGGTGGGGAATGGGTACGTGCCCGTGGGCGCGCCGCTCTTCAGGTCGAAGGATCGCAGCGCCGTCTGCCCGACGACGGGTGCCCCTCCGCGGCCGCCGGTGTTGTTCTGGCACACCCACAGCGTGTTGGCCTTGTCGTCAGCGAGGACGCCGAGCACGTTGCTGAGCCCTGTCGTCGCGGCCTGAATCCAGGGCTCCGCTCGCACGGCTCCGGGAGCTGCGCGGTAGATCGTGCCCTTCGCCATGCTGCCGAAGTACACCGTGCCGTCGGCGCTCGACGTCAGGTTCTCCGACTGGACGTCGGTGTCGTTGATCGTGATCTCCGAACGTGCCTGCCCGCGAGCAGGTGCCGCAAGCGACAGAGCCGCAACGAGCACCAGTAGGGTCGGGATGAGGGGCACAGCGGTCGGGCGCATGGGCGTCGTCTCCAAAGCGGGATGGTGGGCTATCGCCCGTAGCTGATGCGGATCAGGCGATTGCCGCTGTCGTCACTGACGAGGAGGGACCCGTCCGGCAGTTGCAGCACGTCGGCGGGTCGCCCCTGTGCCGCTTTGCCGGCGCCCCAGCCGCCAGGCGCCGTGCCCTCCTTCATTCCCGGGAGGAAGCCCTCGACCAATGGCTCGTAGCTGGTCACACGGCGCCCGTCCGTCCTGGCCACCATGACGCGATAGCCGCTTGGCGGCGTGCGATTCCACGAACCGTGCTCCGCGATGATCGCGGCGTTCTTGTACGTGCTCGGGAACATGTCGCCTGTGTAGAACGTGAAGCCGATCGCCGCCACATGGGCACCGAGCTTCTGAGCCGGTGCTTCCGTTGTCGAACACGCGCGCTGCGTGCCGAACTCTGGGTCGGTGACGTCGCCCTGATGGCAGTAGGGAAAGCCGAAGTGCAGGCCGGCTTTGGGTGCCACGTTCAGCTCGTCACCGGGTACGTCGTCCCCGAGCATGTCCCGGCCGTTGTCGGTGAACCAGAGCTCGCCCGTGACGGGATGCCAGTCGAACCCGACACTGTTGCGCACCCCCTCGGCAAAGACCTCCATCTCCGAGCCGTCGGGTTTCATGCGCACGATGGCCGACACCAGCGGTGGCGAGAGGCAGACGTTGCAGGGCGCGCCAACGGACATGTACAGCAGGTCGTCAGGACCGAAGGCGATGAACTTCCAGGTGTGCCCCGCCTTTGGATTCGGCAGTTCGTTCGAGACGGTCACCGGCTCCGGTGGCGCGTCGAGCTTCGTCTCGATGTCGTCGAACCGGAGCAACTGGCCGGCCGTGGCCACGTACAGCGCGCCATTCCGCATCGCCAGGCCATTGGGCTGGTTCAGACCACTCGCGATCACCACGACGCGGTCAGCCTTGTAGTCTCCGTCCCGATCGATGACCGCGTGCACCTTGCCCGCGGTGCGCGATCCGACGAAGATCGTGCCTTGCGGACCACGCACCATGGTCCTGGCGTTCTCGACCTTCTCGGCGAACACGTCGGCGCGGAACCCTGCCGGCAGTGTCAATGTCGACAGGGGCGAGGCCGCCTGCTGAGCCGTTGCGGCCCCGGCTGTGAGAATCGTGGCGGCGCACAGACCGCCGAACACCGCACGCGTGCATGTCTTCATCGTCATCTCCCTACCAGCTTCTGCAGGTGTTCGGGGTAGCGGGCGCCGTGCACGTCGAGGCGTGACACGGCGCGTTCGATCTCGCCGAGATCGTCGGCGGAGAAATGCACGTCGGCGGCTGCCAGATTCTCGCGGAGCCGTGGCAGCTTCGTCGTCCCTGGGATGGGCACGATCCAGGGCTTCTGTGCGAGCAGCCATGCGAGGGCGACCTGTGCCGGCGTGGCGCCCTTCCGCACGGCGAACGCCTTCAGCCAATCGACGAAGACTAGGTTCGCCTTGCGATTCTCCTCGCTGAAGCGCGGCACGACATTCCGGAAGTCGGTCTCGGCGAACGTCGTCTTGTCGTCTATCGCACCGGTGAGGAAGCCCTTACCGAGCGGGCTGAACGGCACGAAGCCGATGCCCAGTTCCTCGAGTGTCGCGAGCGTCTCCCGTTGGGGCTCACGCCACCAGAGCGAGTACTCGCTCTGCAACGCGGCCACGGGCTGCACGGCATGGACCCGGCGGATCGTCTGCACGCCGGCTTCGGAAAGGCCGAAGTGCAGCACCTTGCCTTCCCGGATCAGATCGCCCACCGTGCCGGCCACGTCTTCGATCGGCACGTCGGGATCCACACGGTGCTGGTAGAAGAGATCGATACGGTCGGTACCGAGACGGGCGAGCGACGCCTCGGCGACCTCACGGATGTGCGCCGGACGACTGTCGAGCCCTGCCTGCTTGCCGTCCTCGAATCTGAACCCGAACTTCGTCGCGATGACCACCCGATCGCGATGAGGCCGGAGCGCTTCACCAACCAGTTCTTCGTTCGTCCCTGGTCCGTAGGCCTCCGCCGTGTCGAAGAACGTCACCCCCGCGTCTACCGCTGCCTGGATGAGCGCGATGCCCTCGGTCCGGTCGGTGACCTGACCGTAGCCGAAGCTGAGTCCCATGCACCCGAAGCCGAGCGCCGACACCTGTAAGCCGCTGTTCCCGAGTGTGCGTGTGTCCATGGTCACTCCGTCCTGCGGTCAGAGTTCCTGCTAAGCCCAGCTCGTTCGGTCACGTCTCAACATACGTCGCGCGCTCGGCCATGACTTGCCCAATCCTCCCTAGCTGCGGCGGCAGAACGGCGCCATTCTGCAGGTTCGAGCAAGGGCACCCTGTGCGTCGGCGCTACCATGGGCCCATGGCAGTTACGCCTCGACACACGCTCGGGTCCGCGACTGGTGACGCTCGGGCGGGAGAGGGCACGCGCACCTTGCCACCACGGCCGGCCAAGCGTGACGTGTCCACGGCGGACGATCCGTCACTGAAGGACATCAGCCTGGCCGGGCCGGGCTCGATCGCGCTGCGCGGACTGGCGCGCCGCATCGCGCAGCACGCACCGCGCGATGGCGTGTTCCCGCTTCGTATTCCAGGCACGTACGCCGTTCGCCGGGGCAGGCCGACGTCCGAACCCGTGCGTGCCACCCTCGGTCCCTGCCTGTGCATCGTGGCGCAGGGGGCCAAGGTCATGATGCTGGGCAGCGAAGTGCTCGAGTACGACGCTGATCGCATGCTCGTCTTCACGGTCGACCTTCCGGTCGCAGGCCAGTTGAGTCGGGCGTCCTGGCGGGAGCCGTTCCTCGGATTCCGTTTGGACCTGGATCCGGCACGGGTCGCCGAACTCGCGGCCCGCGTGTATCCGCTCGGCATCCCCAAGGCAGAGACCCGGCGGGGCCTGTTCATCGGACAGAGCAACGAGGCCATCGTCGACGCCGTGACCCGCTTGGTGGACCTGATGGCCCAGCCGCAGGATGCCGACCTGCTCGGGCCACTCGTCATCGACGAGATCCTGATTCGTCTGCTCCGCTCGCCCATCGGCGCACGCGTGGCGCAGATTGCGGAGCCGCGATCGGGGGTGCACCGGGTCGGTCAGGCGGTCTCATGGATGCGCGCGCATTTCGCGCAACCTGTCACCGTGGAGGAGATGGCCGCCGCAGCCGGAATGAGCTCGTCGTCGTTTCACCAGCACTTCAAGGCCGTCACGTCGATGAGCCCCCTGCAATACCAGAAGGTGCTGCACCTGCACGAAGCTCGGCGGCTGATGTTGTTCCAGCAGATGGACGTCAGCGAGGCGGGTCTGCGGGTGGGGTACCTGAGTCCGTCGCAGTTCACACGAGAGTACGGCCGCTTCTTCGGAAACGCGCCGACCAAGGACATCGCAAGGCTGCGTGCGGAGGGCTTCGGGCCGCGCACAGGCGGGGAGCGATCGTGAAAGGGCCGCGCATGCGTGCGCGTGACGTCGGAGCCACCTCGGTGTCGTGGCCGATCAGAGTGGCGGTCTGCTGGTGCGTCGTCCTGACGGCCGCAGCGACCGTGGGCATCACGGCGCGTGCGCAAGCGCCCCCGGTTGTGCGCATGGAGGGTGGCGACGTGCAGGGCGTCGTGGCTGACGGTGTCGAGTCGTTCAAGGGGATTCCCTTTGCGGCACCGCCGGTCGGCGAATGGCGCTGGCGTCCCCCGCAGAAGGCCTTGATCTGGACGGGCGTCAGGCAGGCGACGGAGTTCGGCGCGGACTGCATGCAGGGACGGTTCGGCCCACCACCGCCGCCAGGCGCCCCCCCGGCCCGGGTGCCTTCGGAGGATTGCCTGTACCTGAACGTGTGGCGGCCCGCGGCGGCCACCGCGCGCCTCCCGGTGATGGTCTGGATTCACGGGGGCGGATTCGTGGGCGGTTCGGGGGCGTCGCCGTTCACATCCGGCGCGCAACTGGCGAAGCAGGGCGTGGTGCTCGTCAGCATCAACTATCGATTGGGTCGCTTTGGCTTCTTCGCATTCCCGGCGCTGAGCCGCGAGCGTCCCGACGAACTGAAGGCCAACTACGCCTACATGGATCAGATCGCGGCCTTGCAGTGGGTGAAGCGGAACATCGCGGCGTTTGGCGGGGATCCGGACAACGTCACGATCTTCGGGTTCTCCGCGGGTGGCGTGTCCGTGCACAGCCTCCTCGCGTCGCCGCTGGCCCGTGGACTGTTTCACAAGGCGATTGCCCAGTCTGCCGGGTCGCGCGACAGCGTGTTGACGGCGCGGCCGATGCGCGAGGACGGTGCGGATCCGAACTATCCAATATCGGCGGAGACGATCGGAAGCACCTTCGCGCGGTCGATGGGCATCGAAGGTACCGACAGCGCGGCCCTGGCCAACCTGCGCAGCCTCAGCGCCGAGCAGATCCTCCGCGGTGCTCCGGCGGCGCCCGGTGCGAACACGCCTCAAGTCGAGACCACGCCGGTGCTCGATGGCCGGCTGATCACCGAGACCGCCGAAAGCGCCTACAAGGCCGGCAGACAGCCGGATGTACCGCTTCTGGTGGGCAGCAACAGCGCCGATACGGCGGGGAACCGCATCCGGGCGACGACGAAGGACGAGTTGTTCGCGCGGTTCGGCGAGTCGAGTGCGCAAGCCGGGGCGGCGTATGACCCGGACGGGACCGCGGACCTGGCCACGCTGATCGCCCGGGCCAACGACGACTTCGGGCAGGCCGAGCCCGCCCGCTTCGCCGCCAGCGCCTTCGCCGCGAAGGGTTCGCCGGTCTATCGGTATCGGTTCTCGTACGTTCAGGCCGCGATGCGCGAGCAGATGCGAGCGGGCGCTCCGCACGGCGGCGAGATCGCCTACGTGTTCGGTACGCTCACGGCGCGGCCCGGGTCGACGCTGACGCCCGAGGATCAGGCCGTCTCGCGCGTGGCACAGAGCTACTGGGTCAACTTCGCCAGGACCGGCGACCCGAACAGCGAGGGCCTGCCGATATGGCCACGCCATGATCCGAAGAAGGACGTGATCTTCGAGTTCCGCGCCGATGGTACGGCGGGTGCCGGTCCTGACCCGCGGAAGGTGCGCCTGGACGTGACGCAGCGAGCCACCGAAGCGGGCAAGCGGTCTGATTTCTGATTCCCAAGATTACGCCTGGAGGATGTCACATGCTGAGACTGCCACTACTCGGAATCGCTCTCGTTCTTCTGCTTGCAACCGGCGTGGATGCCCAGACGGTCGCCGCAGAACAGGATGTCATTCAGTTGTCGAGAACAAAGTGGCAGTGGATGGCGGACAAGGCGGTGGACAAGCTCGAGCCCCTGTTCCACGAGACCGCACGATTCGTGCACATGAGCGGCACGTGGAAGAAGGACCGGGAGCTCGAGATCATCAAGACGGGAAGCATCTGGTACAAGCAGGCTGACGTCCATGACGTCGCCGCATCGGTGGTCAACGACACGGCTGTCGTCTGGAGCCGTATCACCTTGACCGCCGAGGTGCGCGGCGCCGATGCGAAGAACGAGTTCACCGTGACCGAGGTCTTCCAGAAGGTGGGACGCGATTGGAAACTGCTCGTGCTGACGTTCAGCAGCGTGCGGCCCGAGCATCAGCTCCAGAAGTAGGACGCCGCAGCCAGCGGTAGCCGATTGCACTGTTCGGGGAAGCCGGTGACCACGACGTCGAGGGCATCGACCGCATTGGTGCGCTCGGTCACGCTGGAGGGGCGGTGAGCGCACCACCCGTTTCGATGTCCATCGCGAACTTGTCCGGCAGATCGCTCGCGCGGATCGCCGCGGCCTCGCGCGCTACGTCGTACGCCACGCGAATGAACTCCACTGGATTCGTCTCGTCCGACGAGTCGAGCACGATGTAGCACGCGCGCCAGTCGCCGTCCTTCGGCTTGCCCACCGAGCCCGCATTCACGAACAGCACATCGTCCACGAGCTTCGTGTACGGCTTGTGGGTATGGCCGAAGACGATGATGTCCGCGTTCGACGAGGCCGCGAGCCGCTGGAAGCTCGAGATGGGGCGATCCTCGAACAGGTACTCGTTCATCCGGCGCGGACTGCCGTGGACGAGCAGGACGCGTCGGCCATCCGCGTCGAAGCGGATCTCACTCACCAGCGTCCGGAGGAATGTCTTGTTCTCCGCGGTGACTGTTGCCTTGGTCCACGCCAGCGATCGGTCGCCGAGTTCCTTGTCGATGGGATTCGTGTACGCGCATCCGCATTCGTCGCGCTCGAACCCCACGCCATCGTCGTAGTTGCCCATGATGGTCCGGATGCCGTCCGTCCGAATCCGTTGGGTGACCTCGTTGGGGTGTGCCGCGTACCCCACGAGATCGCCGAGACAGTAAACCGCATCCACGGGCCGCGTTCGCAGATCGGCCAGCACGGCCTCGAGGGCCGTCACGTTGCCGTGGATGTCGCTGATGATGGCGACGCGCATGATGGGCGTGTCCGTTCGGGTGCTGGTGAATGCGATCAGGCCGGGACGCCGCTGGGCGGCACGTGCGTCAGCGCGACCAGCCGCTCCGCGCCAACGGGCTCGACCGCCTGGAGACCCACGACCGCGTAGCGACCGGCGTGGTTCGTGGCCACATCGGCGATGCGCGCCCGCTCGTCCGCGGCACGCCGTGTGAGGAGCGAGGATGTCGTCGGCACCACGGCCAGACTCTGGTTGACCACCCAGGCCCAGGGCTCGATCCCGGCGCGCCGGAGATCGGCCTGGAGTCCAGCGGCCTCGAGCACCGGCGTGGTCTCGGCCAGCGTGACGATGATCACCTTGGTTCGTTGCGGGTCCTGCAGCTGCATCAGCGGCGTCGTCACGTGCAGACCGCCACGCATCTGGCGCGTGACTTCACGGTGATACGCGCCCGTGGCGTCGAGCAGCAGCAGCGTGTGTCCGGTCGGCGCCGTGTCCATCACCACGAAGGACGAGCGCGCCTCGCGGATGATGCGCGAGAAGGCCTGAAATACTGCAATCTCCTCGGTGCACGGCGAGCGGAGATCCTCTTCCAGCATGGCGCGGCCCGCTGCGTCGAGATCGCGCCCCTTCGTATCCAGGATGCGCTGCCGGTAGCGTTCGGTCTCGACCCGGGGATCGATGCGACTGACGCGCAGGTGCTCGACCTCACCGGCCAGCGTGTCCGCCAGGTGTGCGGCCGGATCGGACGTCGTCAGGTGGACCGAGAAGCCGCGTTGGGCGAGCGCTGTGGCCACGGCGGCGGCGATCGTCGTCTTGCCCACGCCGCCCTTGCCCATCAGCATGACCAGCCCGTGTCCGTCGGCCGCAATCTCGTCGACGAGCGTGTCGAGGCTTGCCCCGGCCGCGACCTGGGTGTCATCTGAGGGGACGGAGACGCCCGACACCGCGTCGGTCAGGAGCGCGCGCAAGGTCGTCACGCCTACGAGGTTGAATGGCTTCAGCCCGACCTCATCCCGAGGCAGCGCCTTCAATACGACGGGCATGGCGTCGAGCGCCGCCTGCTCGCGGCGGACAATGGCGGCCGCCAGGCCATCGCCTTCGATCGCGTTCGACGGCAAGACCCCGTTCACGACGAGGTGGTGATGGGTGATGCCGATCGCGATCAGTTCGTCGTGCGTGCGCGCGACCTCGGCAATGGACGCCCGTTGCGCCCGTGTCACCAGCACCATGCGCGTCTGCTGCCCGTCGCGCAGCGCGTCCACCGCGCCCTTGTACTTTTCGCGCTGCTTCTCGAGTCCCGCAAGTGGTCCGAGACAGGAAGCGTCGCCCTTGCCGGTCTCGAGGAATCCACTCCACGCGCCAGGCAACTGGAGGAGGCGGATGGTGTGCCCGGTCGGTGCCGTGTCGAAGATCACATGGTCATACGCCGCGGCGATCGCCGCGTCCGTCAGGAGTGCGGTGAACTCGTCGAACGCCGCAATCTCCGTCGTACAGGCACCCGAGAGCTGCTCCTCGATCCCGTTCACCACATCGTCTGGCAAGGCGCCGCGCACCGGCCCGACGATCCGGTCGCGATACGCCTGCGCAGCGGCCTCGGGGTCGATTTCCAGCGCGGACAATCCCGGCACCTCGGGCACGGGTGTGACCCGATTCCCGATGGGCACTCCGAAGACCTGCCCGACATTCGACGCCGGGTCCGTGCTGACGAGGAGCACCCGCCGTCCCGCGTCGGCCAGGTACACGGCGGTCGCGCAGGCGATGGACGTCTTGCCGACGCCGCCCTTGCCCGTGAAGAACACGTGGCGCGGGAGGTCGTCCAGGAACTGCATGGTCATGGCGCCCTCTCAGCAGCAGTCCGGGCCCGAGCAGCAGCTGGTCGCGATCGGAATGGTCCGGGCCATCGTCAGACCCGCCCACCCCGCGAGCTCCGCGCGTTGCGGATAGCGACCGGCCATCGCCACCTCGCCGTCCACCAGCACGACGGGCAAGGCCGACTGACCAGACCGTTGGAGCAGCTCCAGGACCGTCGGGTTGGCGGTGAAGGCTGCCGGATCCTGCGCCAGGTTGACGCGGTCGATCGCCGCGCCCTGCCGGCGCGCCCACTCCACGTCGGCCGCGAAGGTGACGAGCGCCTGGTCGACGTCCGTGCCGCAGACGCCGGTGCTGCAGCAGAGCGCAGGGTCGAAAACGTGAATGTGCGACATGGTGGACATCCTTATGAGGTGTAGGCCGACTGCGGCGGAGGGAACCAATGACGCGTGCGGTTGCACAGGGCGCACACCGACAGCATCACCGGCACTTCGATGAGCACGCCGACCACCGTGGCCAGCCCGGCGCCCGACTCGAGACCGAACTCGAGGCGACGGAGGCCATCCATCACGGCTGGCGCCAGCACCCCGAGAGCGACGCCTGCGACCATGCACAGGCCCACCCACAGACTCAGGTAGCGTTCGAACGGATTGAGTCGCTTCGAAGGAGTCATCACATCGCCTGGAGGAGGGCCTTCAACCGCTTCAACGCCGACGGCACGATGCAGTAGCCCGCCCGTGGTCCCGACTCGTTCACCTGCACGAGACCGGCGGTGCGAAGGATGCGCAAGTGCTCGGAGACGGTCGACTGCGCCAGCGGCAGTTCGTCGACGATGTGGCTGCACATCCGGGCATCCCGTTGCGCCAGCATGCGGAGGATCCGCACGCGCACCGGATGGCCCAACGCTTTGGCGAAGGTCGCGAGTTCCTCGTCAGCGGCAGGGTCGGCGAGGGGGGCGGCAGACCGGTCGGGCGCAGCCGGACGTTCAGGGAGACAACAGGGGGCCGGGTCGCGCGACGGAGTGGCGCGTCTTCGCCTGATTGTGATCGTCATCGTTAATCGTCGATTGACGATAGCACGGAACGCTGCCCTGAGCAACTCAGTCCCCGCCGACTGGCTTCACGCTGGAGGTGCTGGCCGGGTCAGCGGTTGCCGCAACCGCCGCAGCCGCAGGCGTCAGTATGACGGGGGGTGTAGGCCGAGATGCCTCCACGCCGATCGAGGTCGATCCGGCAACACGCCTCGACCACGGCACGCAGCTGCTGGCGGCCTCGCTGCACGCGGCTCTTCATGCCCGAGAGCGAGACACCGACCCGGCGAGCGGCCTCCTGTTGGGTCGCCCCTTCCAGATCCACGATCCGGATCGCCTCCTGATACGCCGGCGGCAGTTGGTTCAGCATCGGCGCCAGGCATGCCGCGAGCTCGCGCAGCGCGGCCCCCTCACGGTCGTCGAGCGTCGCGAGGGTCGCGGGTGCATTAGCCTCGACGTCGCCGGCGTCGCCGGCGGCGTGTTCTCGCCGGCTCCCCGTGGCCCGGTAGTAGTCGACGATGACGTTGCGCGCCGTCCGATAGACCCAGGCATGGAGGCGTTCGACGTCGCGCAGCGACTGGAGGCCGGTGACGATCTGGAGCAGGACACGCTGCACCAGATCGTCGACATCGGCCTGGTTCTGCACCCGCCGGGTAATGAACGCGCGCAGGTTGCCGTGCAGTTCCTGCCACGGCAGATCGGACGCCAGCATCGTATTCACGATGCTACCGCTTTGCGTCCGTGATCGGCTGACATCCGCAGCTGCTCGGCTGGGCCGATGCCCCACAGCACGCCGCCTTCGACTCCGGCTGACAGCAGGTGCTGAGGAGTGTCTTCTCACAGCACGCCGTCGACGGGGTCAGGTTGGCGCTCGGCATTGAGGAAGTGGCAGACATGATTGATCTCCCTGGTGCATGCACGGAGGGGGACATCACGCGACCTTGACCGCTTCAATCAGCGCGGAAGCCACGACCTGCTCGGCGCCGGTGCCGGGACTCCACTCCTCGACGAACTCGCGGCTCTGCGCCTGCACCGTGACGCGCACCTGCTGGAATCCGGCGTCCGCGATCATGCGCTCGAGCTCGGCGACCGGTGCGGCCCCGGCAATGCACCCCGTGTACGCCGCCGGGTCGTTGGCGGTCGCCGCCGGGAGATCACCGACGGCCACCATGTCCGAGATGGCGAGCCGACCGCCCGGCGCCAGCACGCGGAAGGCTTCGCGGAAGACGGCCGGCTTGTCCGGCGCCAGATTGATGACGCAGTTGGACATGATGACGTCCACCGACGCGTCGTCCACGGGCAGGTGTTCGATGTCGCCGAGGCGGAAGTCGACGTAGTCCACGCCGACCTTCGCGGCGTTGGCGCGCGCGAGGGCAATCATTTCGGGCGTCATGTCCACCCCGATGACCCGACCGGTGGGGCCCACCTGCCGCGCGGCGAGGAACGCGTCGAACCCGCCGCCGCTGCCCAGGTCCAGCACGCGCTCGCCTGGCTGCAGACCCGCGATCGCCTGGGGGTTCCCGCAGCCCAGGCCCAGATCGGCGCCGTCCGGCACGGAAGCCATGTCGGTCTCCGTATAGCCCAATCGCGTCGACGCGGTGCCCGTCGGACCGCAGCAGCTCGTGCCGCCGCTCCCGGTGCAACAGCCGCCTTGCTGCTGCTGGCTGGCCACGGCCCCGTACGCTTCGCGAACCGTGGCTCGAATCCGATCTGCTGTGGATGTCTGCATTGTCGCCTCCTGTAGAACCGTCCTGGCACTACAGACGGAGCCACCTCGGAAAGGACGCAGACTGAGCAGTTCGAGTGAAAGATTGTGCCGTCGTCCTGCGTTCAAGGATCTATAGGGCGACGGCGGCTTCGACCGCCGGGACGCACCCGAACGATCGTGGTGTGCGGTTCGCTCGTAGTATCAGGGAAGCGCCGGCTCCGCCGCAGCTGGGGGTGATTCACGAGTGTCAGCTGTTATCGAACGCGCCCAATCTGAAGACATCGCCTCAGTGCTGTCGCTGCTCGAGCGCCACGGCTTACCCGTCGTCGGAGCGGACGCCATGGGTGATGCGGTCGTGGTGGCACGCCTTGACGGGCGAATCGTCGGCGCCGCCGGCTTGGAACGCTACGCCGATGGCGCGCTCCTGCGGTCCGTGGTTGTGGACGCAAGTGCGCAGGGACACGGACTCGGGCAGCGCCTGACTGAGGCGGCGCTCGCCCTCGCGCGCGACCTCTGCGTGCCGAGCGTGTTCCTGCTCACGACCACGGCCGACGGGTTCTTTCCGCGGTTCGGATTCGAGCAGATCGGGCGTGAGGACGTTCCGGAATCGGTGCGGCAGAGTGTCGAGTTCCGGTCCGCCTGTCCGGCGTCGGCCGTCGTCATGCGAAAGCCACTCGGGTGAGCTCGCAGAGCCGGTGCCCAGATAGTCCCAAATCTGGCGGGGGGAGCGCGGTTGTGCCTGGTGGATGCGCGGTGCTCATCGACATGCTCCCGACCCATCGTCCGCCGACGCACCCCGGTGAAATGCTCCTCAGAGAGTTCCTCGAGCCGTTGGGCGTGTCCCAGGTCGAAGCCGCCAAGCGGATGAACATTCCGTTTCAGCGTCTCAACGCGATCATCAAGGGCCGGCGTGGCGTCAGTGCCGCAGCAATCGAGCGCGAGGTGCAGCTTCGAGGCGACCAAGGTTGACGAGGACCCGCGCGTTCCTGCTCTACTCGGCGAACGCCCGCGGCAATGAACAGGTACTCTGCGGTCGCCCCCGCCGTAGCACGACAGGCGAGCTGATGCTAGGCCGTGATTCGAACGCTGGCCGACGATGTGACCCGTTTGAGGCGCGAGGCCATCGGCCCAAGGTTCGTGCCCTTCCGCAGACGGCATGGCCGCGGCCCGCCTGGGCCGCAGATACCTGCGCGCCCCCGCGCCGGGCGTGAAGCCACAATTCCGACGCGCTGGTCACCAACTTCGCCATCACGCGACCGCAATATCAGCCTCGCCCGCGTCGTGCGGTCGTCGCTTTACCGCACAGACCTGACCCGCACGCCGCCTCACCGGCGGGGCGACCGTAGTCGCCCGCTACACAGACGATCGTCACGATTTCCTCACGAAAATCGCTGTTGCATGGCCACGGCTGCTGCGGCTTACTGGATCCCGACGCCCATGCCGGAGGCGTCGAGGAGGCCAGAACGATGCGTGTGCGATGGATGGCCGCGGTGCTCGCGGTCGCCGGAATGATGGGGGCGGGCGCCGTACGTGCCCAGGACGTCGACGAGGACCAACGCCTGCTGCGGTTGTCGGCCCAGGCGGAGTCGGTCGCACAACATAGCCAGGTGGCGATTCTGCTGACCGACCGGGCCGAGGACCTGGACGTGCAGGCCGCGCGGCTGCTGCGGACGTCGCAGCGACTCCAGAAGTCGCGCTTCCCCAACGAACACAAGATGATGGCCAGCCTGCAGCCCGGCTATCAGGAACGGGCCAGCGCTAGGAAGGCGCAGAAGACCGCGAAGTCGCACCGCCGGCTCGCCCGGCACCATCAGCAGAAGGCCACCACGCTCAGCGTCGAGCCCTGACGCGGGCGACGGCGGAACCAACTCGACCGCTCGGCCCACAGCGCCCGGCGCGGCTCGCCGGCCGGCACGATCAGCACGTCGCCGCGGCCGAGATGCCAGCGCACGTCATGCCCGACGGTCACCTCGATCAGCGCGCGGCCGTGCACGCCTCCCGGCCCGGCCTTCCGTTGCTGCCCAGGGCCTTACGGCAGCGGCGTCGCGCGCAGGTTGGCCCCGGCTGCCCAGTGCAGCCCCGCGGCATCCCAGTACCGCGACGCTTCGACGACGACGTCGCCACTCGCGGCAATCACGAGATTCGCCGTGCTGCCGTGCGTCGCCGGGAACTCGGCCGCCACGTCGAGCGTGAGGCGCATCGCAGCGCCGACAACGTAGATGCGCGTCTCGCGCTGACCATCCGACAGGTAGGCGGTGACGTCGACAGACACCGGGTGCGACTCCACGTTCTGCACGAGCAGGTACTGCGTCTCGGCCCGCGCCCCACCGGACCGCACGTCGCCCAGTCCCCACCGCCTCGCACCCGCGACTGCTCCAGCCGACACATGTGACTCCACCCACGGACCAGCGGCGGGCGCGGCGCGCCACCACATGGCCCGCTCGGCCACGACCGCTTGCCCGTTGGTCGAACGCACCAGGAACGAGACCGGGCCCTCCTCGACGCCGAGGTCGCCGCCATACAGCGTCACTCGACTGCGGGCCGGAACAACGTGCGTCTGGCTCACGATGGTGCCGGTGCTGCCGAACGCGTCGACGGTGACCGTGGCGTCTGTCGCCTGCGGATTGGCGATCAACAGGTACATGTCGAACGGACCGCCGACATAGCCCTCCGCGAAGTGCCACGTCGTCGAGGGCTGCGACACGCCCGCGGCGCGGTGCCCGGCCGCGCCCCACCGCCCCGAGCCATCATCGGCATACATCGCGCGCTCGACGACGAAGCGCTCGTGGCCGACCGAGGTCAGAATCGCCGACACGTCGGTCTCGGCGAGGTCGGGACTCACCGTGTCGACCCACAGCGTGAGGCGCTGTCGTGCGGGGATCGTCACGCGCTGCACCAACGGCGCGGCGGGGGCTGGCCGCAGGTACGTCACGTCGACGTCGATCGGCGTCGTGTTCGGGTTGGCCAGGAGATAGAACAGATCGAACGGTCCCTTGGTGGCACCTTCGGCCAGGTACCAGGTGGCGGCTGCGTTCACGGCGGACTCGGCGCCAGCGCCGTACTCGGTCCCATCCCACGTGGTCAGGCTGCTGGCCACGACCGGAACGCTCGCTTCGATCTCGACCGCGAAGGCGGCGCCAGCGAGACCGGCGACCTGGGCCGCGGCCCGCTCGACCGATGCGCCCGGCTCGATGTCGAACGTCTCGGAGATCTCCACGGCGCCGTCGCGCAGGTAGTGGACGACGATCGATCCGCGGGTCGCCCCCGGGTTGAATGCCGCGAAGGCAGTCGACATCGTGTCGCTCGAGACACCCTCCGCGAAGTACTGCGTCGACGTGCCGCGCGGGTGTGTTCCTGCCGCGAGTTCCGCGACGTTGGCGCGGCCGTCGTTGTCGGGATCGAGCGACGCATCATTGGCCGACGCTGCATCCAGCCCGTGACGCAGCTCCCACAGGTCCGGCAGCGCGTCGCCGTCGGTGTCGGCTGTCGCATCGGACGGCCGCGCCAGCGGCAGATAGCCACCGGTGAGCGTGCCGACCGTCGTCGCACCATCGGCGAGCGTCACGTCGACGCCGCCGGTCATGACCATCAGGCCAGCCTCGAGCACCGCCGTTCCGGCCGGCAGCGCCGGCGCGATGGCGCGGATCGTCGCGTCGTCGACCACCGTGACGAGCAACGCCGGCACGCTGCCGAAGTGCACGGCCGCCGCGGTCAGGGTCGAGAATCCAACTCCGCGCAGCGTGACCTCGACGCCGCCCGAGTCCAGGCCACTGGTCGGATAGATGCCGGTCAGCGAGCGCGCAGTGACGGTCACGGCACCGCTCGGGCCGGCCGCCAGCGCATGGTTGCCCGACGCGTCGGCCGCGGTCCCCGCCGCGATGCTGATCGCCAGCGAACCGGTGCCGGTGATCTCCGACAGGGTGACCGTGCGGGTGCTGCCGATGCCACTCACGTGCATCGTGGCCGAGGCGGTGCCGGTCGACACGAGCGTGATGTCGGCCGCCGAGAGCGTGACCGCTGCTGCACCCACATACGTCACGTCGAAGGTCACCGGACCGCTGATCGTCGAGGTCACCGAGGGCGCCCCAAGGGTCAGGGCGGGGCCCAGCGTGTCGATGAGCACTCCGGTCGTGCTGCCGACGCCGTTGAGCGTCAGCGTCGCGGCATTCCCCGCCGCATCGGCGATCGTGCCGCCATCGAGAACGAGCGGTCCAGGGACGATCCCCGTCGAGTCGTCCTGCCCCGGCTGTACCGTTGCGAGGAACAGCAGGGTCGTCGTCCCGCTGCCACTCAGGTACGCCGCGGTGAGCGGAACGCCGGCGTCGATCGAGAGCGGCAGCAGCGGGGTGCCGGTCACGGTGACGGGTTCGGAGAAGCCGACGGCAAAGGTGAGCACCTGCCCTGCCGCGTACGTGCCGTTCGCGGGCGGGGTCACCGAGGCCACGGCGGGAACCACGCCGTCGACGACGATGTCCTTGTGGGCGGCGAGCGAGTCACACGCGCCCGGCGACGGCAGGGTGAGCAGGGCCGCATTGCCGAAGCTCTCGATGAACGCGCCGTTCAGCGCCAGCGCCGACGCCGACGTGTACTCGAGATCCGCCGTGCTGTCCCCCGCCTGCACCGTGTACGTGAAGGTCAACGTACTCGAGCCGCTGCCGCCGGTATAGATCGCCAACCGGTCCACGGTGCCCGTTTCCAGTTGCAGGGTTGGGAGACCGCCGACCGTGTCCACGTCCACGGCCTGGTCGAACACGACCGTCACCGGTACGACGTCGCCGAGCTTGACGATGCCGTTCGGTCGCGACGACGACACGCTGGTGACCTTGGCATTCACCGGATCAACGGTCACGTCGATCGTGTCCACGTCGCCCCTGGCACCGCCACTGCCGCTCCAGCCCTGGTCGTTCGTCGTCAGCTCGATCGATGCGGCGCCGTTGTAGCCGGCCGTCGGCGCAAAGCTCAGGCCGGCCAACGCCGCGTTGATGTCGGCAATGCTGCCTCTGAAGAGCTTCGTGGCATCGCCAGTGCCGGAGCCGACGCTGAACGAGAGTCCGGTCGTTCCCGCCAGCGTCACCACGCCGTTGGTGGCCGCCAGCGTCACTTCGACCTCGTTGGACCCAGCGTCGACATCGCTGATCGCGATCAAGTTGCCGTTGCCCATGTTGAATACGAGCACGCTGTCCTGGTCGACGCTCTGTGCCGTCGGGACCACGTTCACGGGCGCGTCGTTGACGGCCGCCACGTCGAGCGTGACCGTCGTCGAGGCCGTCTGGGCCCCGCCGCTGCCGGTATTGCCGCCATCGTCGACGCTGACGCTGAGCGTGACGTCCGTGGAGGCGTTGCTCGCCGTCGTGAAGGTCACGTTGCCGGCCGCCACGAAGGCATTGACGTTGGCGACAGTGCCGGTCAGGGTCAGCGCCGAGGCCGTGCCGCCAACGGTCACGCCCCCGCCGCTGCTGGCAGCCAGCGTACCTGCTGGCACCGACAGCGTCACGGTCACGGCGCCGCTCCCGGCATCGGGATCGCTGAACGAGAGGCCGGTCAGTGCCGCCGCCACGTCCTCGGTCACCGCAATCGTCGGAGGGGCCGTGATGACCGGCGCGTCGTTGACCGCGGTCACCACCAGGGTCACCGTCGTCGACGCGGTCTCGGCGCCGCCGGCGCCGGTATTGCCGCCGTCGTTGATGCCGACGCCGAGCGTCACGTTCGCCGTGGCATCCAGGGCTGTCGCGAACGTCAGGTTCGCGCCGGCGATGTAGGCGTTGATGTTCGCCACCGACCCGGTGAGCGTGAGCGCACTGGCCGTACCACCGACCGTCACGCCGGCGCCGCTGGTCGCCGCG
The DNA here is from genome assembly GCA_023429845.1 of Acidobacteriota bacterium. Taxonomy (GTDB): domain Bacteria; phylum Acidobacteriota; class Vicinamibacteria; order Vicinamibacterales; family Vicinamibacteraceae; genus Luteitalea. Next base: position 28,409 of record JAEZCY010000291.1, on the reverse strand, counting down.
AGGCTGCCCGACGAAGCGCTGAAGGTGGCGGTCACCGAGGCGCTCCCCGCGTCGACGTCGGCGAAGCTGATGCCGGTCAAGGCCGTCGCGATCTCCTCGGTCACGGAGATGCTGGCCGGTGCGCTGATCCCCGGCGCGTCGTTGACCGCGGTGACCGACAAGGTCACCGTCGTCGAGTCGGACTGTGCTCCACCTGCCCCGGTGTTGCCGCCATCGTCGATGGCGACCGTGAGCACGACGTGGGATGTGGCGTGGCTGGCCGTCGTGAAGACGATGTTGCTGCCGGCGATGAACGTGTTGAGGTTGGTGACGGAGCCGAGCAGGGTCAGTGCCGTACTCGTGCCGCCGACGGTCACCCCACCGCCGCTGGTCGCCGCGAGTGCACCCGACGGCACGGACAGCGTCGCCGTCAGCGCGGCGCTGCCTGCATCGGCGTCGGCAAACGAGATGCCGGTCAGCGCCGTCGCGACGTCCTCGGTCACCGAGATGCTGCCAGGCGCCGTGATGGCCGGCGCGTCGTTCGCGTCGGCCACGGTGACGCTCGCGGCAATCGCCAGGATCGTCGTGTTCACGCCGCCGTTGGTCGTCCCTCCCGTGTCCCGCACCGACACCACGGTCACCACTCGGGCACCTGTCGTCGGGTTGTGGCTGGTATTGGAATAACTCGAGCCGTCCACGAGCGTCTGGGCGGCCGGCGACGAGATGCCGCCGACCTTGCCGACGGTCACCGTGGCGGTTCCGGAGACAACGCTCACCGACACGTTCATCGCGTTGGTCGCAGTGGTCGCGGCGTTACCGTTGGTCAACGCGACCACGGAGCCGTCGATGCCGAGACGCTCGCTGCCGCCATCGGCCACGTTGGTGACGGTGAGAACCAGCTGATCGATCGCCTGCCCGCTTTCGATGGTGTTGATCGAGACGCCCGAGAACAGGTCGACCGCGCTGCCGTCCTCGGTGAAGGTTGGCGTGCCTCCGGTGGCCGACAGGGTTGGCGCGTCGTTGACCGGCACCATGCCGACCGTCGAAACACGATTGGGGGCGGCCGTGTTGCTGCTGCCGCCGCTGTCGCTGATGCCGGTGATCGTCACGACCCGATTGGAGGACCCCGGGTCGTGGCTGCTGTTGGTGTAGCTGATCCCGTCGACGAGGGTGCCCATCTGCGCGTTGGTCCGCGTCATGCCGGTGACGGTGACCGTGGCGGTCGACGTCACGACCGATACCGAATAGCTGCCGATGCCTGTCAGGCTGCCGCTGTTGCCGTTGGCGAGCGCCACCGACGTCCCTCCGATCGTCAGCTCCTCCGAGGCGGCGTTGCTCACGTTGGTGACGGTCAGCACCATCCCGGTGAACGACTGCCCGACGTCGTTGGTGTCCGCCGTGACGCTGGAGAACAGATCGACGGCGCTGCCGCCTTCGGTGAAGGTCGGGTTGGTGCTCGTCGCCGTCAGGCTGGGCGGCAGCAGCGGTGGGTCCGTGTCGCCGGTGAAGTTGTCGATGTTGGTCTGAAAGAATTCCCTGGACGTCAGCCGGACCTCGTCGACGTGCAGCGAGGCAAAGGTCAGCGTGGCAGACGCACCCGTGCTGACTGTCTGGGCCGAGCCGATCAGGGCGCCGTCTCGGTAGCCGGCCACGGTCACGGTCGCGCCACCTGAGTTGTTGACGAAGAGGCTCGTGAACGTGAAGTCGGCGGCGTCGCTTCTCGTGATGGTGACGCGCTCGGTGGTGCTGATGTTGACGTCGGCCGACATCAGGTTGACCGACGAGGAGTTGCCGCTGCCGTTGCTCGGCTCGTAGGCGAAGTCGCCACCCCCGCCGTCCCCTGTGAACGCGTACGTGAAGCCGACGCCACCGAGCGTTCTCTGAAACGACGCCACGATGCCGATGTTCGTGTCGAGAGGATCAGTGAAGGCCACCAGCAGGCCGTCGTAACCAACAGGGGCCAGCGACGACGCCTCGACGACGCCGTGGGTCACCTCGAGCGTCCAGTTCCCGCCTCGGGACGCCGCGCCGGTGGAGTCGGACGACGCCGCGACGTCTGCCGCAGTGGCCCTGGCGAGCGCGTCGATGAACGGCTGGCCCGCCCCATCGGCCGCGACCGCACAGCCGTAGAGCAGCAGGTCACCGCCAGGCCGCAACGCGTGTCCGATCGTGGCCAGATCGGCGCGGCGCGCGAGGACGGTGTCGGAATCCAGGAGGGCCGTCCCCAACCGCACCTGGCCGACGTCGCCGTGGCTCAGGACATGGATGGCGCCCACCCCGTGACGTCCGGCCAGCGTTGTCGCCATCTGGGCCAGCCCATCGCGGCGGCCGTCGATGACGATGACTTCGGGGTCACCAGGCAGGGCGTCGACGAGCGTCGGCCAGTCGCGCACCGAGTCGACGACGAACACTACCTCGCGAGCGGGGTCGGCTCCGCCAGCCGCGACCAGCGACGGCGTCGGGCCGAGCAGCGCGAGGAGCACAGCGAGGACGAGTGACGAACGTGTAGCAAAGCCGAACGGAGCCAGCGTGAGGATTCTCAAGGATGTCGGGAGACTGCGCGCCGGGTCCGCGGCGTCGGCCGGCGTCGCCTCCGCGCGCCTGCACTGCACGAATCGGCGTTGCTGCGGCCGAACTTTACCCGCGGCGACCGGCTGCTGAAGCCAAGAACAGGTTCGTCGACGGGCATGACATCGACGATGAGCTCGTCCCGTTACAGCGACAGATCGGCGCGCCTGGCGTCGTATCTTCGGCGACTCTAAGGGCGCGCAGCCGTTCCGAGAGCGCGGCGTACTTCGCGTATGACGTGACGTCCACGATGGCGTCCACGTCCGTCGAGAACGATCCGCCGAGGGACTTCGAGCAGGTGCAGGCCCTGCGACAAACGGCAGCCCGCGACTCACGCGTCTGGTACACGCCCCGCCGACGACCGTGGAACGCCGCCGGCAAACTGGTTCTCGATCGCCCGACGCCGGCGTGCAAGCGCCGCGACGTGTCGCTGGGCTCTGACGAGCAGCACCAGGGCTACGCCGCAGAGCGCGGCCTGGACGAGCGCCGCGAGATAGGCGCCCCGTCCGAGCTCGCCCCAGTACCCGAGCACGCCAATGCCGATGGCACCGACGGCTGAGAACGTCAGCCCCATCCTGGCCGCGAGCACACGATCCGCCCCGAACAGCAGGCGCCGGCGCGCGAGGACCCACAGGGCGAAGATCGCCCACGCGAGAGCGACGCCGACGATGATGGCGAAGGCGATATGCGTCCGCCGCGGCAGCGACGGCTCCGTCGCCCACAGCGAGCCGATCGTTGCCGCCATCATCACGGAGAGCACCAGGAGGGCCGCGTGGCCCATTCGGGAGGGCAGCGATAGCTCCGCGGCCGCGAGTCGCTGGATGTCAGCCACGGACGGACGGGGGACCTCGATCGACGACTGCGGGCGGGATGAATCACTGGTCATGTCTTCGGTCCTACTTGCGCACGCAGCATCCGCCGCGCACGGAACAGACGGGATTTCACCGTTCCCACCGGGATCGCCGCAATCGCCGCGATTTCAGTGAGGCTCAGCTCCTGGAGATAGAACAGCACCAGCACATCCCGTTCGGGGAGCGGGAGGCGGGCGAGCTCGGCTTGCAGGAGCGACAGATCTTCAGCGCGGTCTTCCTCCGCGGCCGGCCCTTCGATTTCGTCGAGCTCGATCGACGCCATCAGTGGTTCGGCGTAGCGGACGCGCAAACGGTCCATCAAGACCCGTCGCGCAATACCGAAGAGCCAGGCACGGAACCTCGCGGCATCCCGAAGGCGCGTCATGCCACGGCACACACGCAGCCAGACTTCCTGGACCACGTCGGCCGCGACATCAGCATCGCTCGTCAAGCGGACGGCATACCGCCACAGGAGCGGATGCCACTGCGCGATCAGGGCATCGAACGCCTCGCGCTCGCCGAGCTGACATCTCAGGACGAGCCACTCATCGCGAGCGGCTTCGGGCGACCGGGTGTCATCGGTGTTCATGCGATCCAGCGTGGCTCCTGTGGAAGGAGTCGTGGACTTGCGCGAAAGGTTCAGGGCCGAGCGTGAACCTGTCGGCCGCATGCCCGACTCCTCGATCGGAGGGTGAGATTGCCGTTCACGCTGCAGTCGTTCGCGCTTGTCGGGAGGGTCGCCGCGCTGCCCGCGCTGCGGGCGCTGTCCCCGATGGGCGGGTCGACCCTTTCGGTGGGCAGGTGGCAGCTTCGATCTGCTAGTTGGTGAGCGCCGCGACGGCGGCGCGCTGGAACGCGATGCGCACATCACTGCCGTCGCTGTTGGGCAGCCCGGCGCGCTGGATCATCAGGATGTAGGCCACGCCCTTCACCGGGTCGATCCACGCCTGTGTCCCCCACGCCCCGCCGTGGCCGTACGTGCCGGGCGACAGCATCGACGCCGCGCCGTCGTGCGGGGTCTTGAGAATCGAGGTCGAGAGCCCCCAGCCGTAGTTGGCGCCGCGCTTGCCCCACGCCTCGGTCTGGAAGAACCCGGTCGGCAGGTCGCCGGTCAGTGGCGTCGTGAGCAGCGACATCGCGTCTGCGCTCAGGTACGGACGCCCGTCGAGTGCGCCGCCATTGAGCAGCATTTGCGCGAAGCGGGCATAGTCCGGCGCCGTCGAGAAGAGCCCGCCGTTGCCGAGCGGCGGGCCGTTGCGCGTGCCGTACCCCGCTCGCGGCGGCGTGACCTCCAGTCTTCCGGTGTCCTTGTTCTTCGTGTAGGCGGTCACCAGACGCTGCCGCTGCGCGTCGGTGGGGTAGAACGTCGTGTCCTTCATCCCGAGCGGGTCGAAGATGCGCTCCTGCACGAACACGTCGAAGGGCCTGCCGCTGACCACCTCGACGATCCGGGCGGCCGCATTGATGCCGCTCTGCGTGTACCTCCACTGAGACCCCGGCTCGTACTGCATGGGCGCGGCGAGCCACAGCTTCTCGAGGTCGGCGAGGGTTCTCGCTTCACGCGCCCCGGCCGCGTCGGCCTCGCCGAGACCAGATGTATGAGTAAGGATCTGCGTAATCGTCAGGTTCGCGGCCTGGCCCGATGGCGTCTTCAGGCTGGCGAACGCCGGGAGGTACTTCGCCACCGGATCGGAGGCCTTCAGCTTGCCCTCGTCCTGCAGCATCAGGACCGCCACGCCGGTCACCGGCTTGGTCATCGAGGCGATCCAGAAGAGCGTGTCGGTGGTCATCGGCCGATTCGACGCGATGTCTGCCAGGCCGGTGGCCTCCAGATGACGGAGTCGGTCTCTGGACACGACCGCCGTCACGGCGCCCGACACCTCGCCTTTCTGCACCATGTCCTGCATGGCGGCGCCGACGCCGGACAGGCGTGGTTCCTGAGCGGAGACGAGCAACGTGGCAGCGGCGAGCGCAACGGTGCGGATGAGGATCATGCCGATGACATGTACGCCTCGCCCGGGCAGTCGTCAAGGCGCGAGCGCGCCCTTCGCGCCCGCAGGCTGGCGATGGCCGCTGCTATCACACGCGGCGAACCGATGGGTCCGGCTGATTCGCACCGCGTGCATTGGTGGCCCGGGCCCAGCGCCGCGCCCCGTCTCTTTCAAGCGATACTGCTGAGGGTAGCCGTCGAGGGACGTTTGCCATCCGTCGCGAGCGGCTGATAGACGGTGCCGAACCACCGCTGGCACCGGTTGCCCGTTCGCTCGTGAACCGAATGTGAGGCGGCGTGAGCGGTCCCGACAGCCCCGCACCGTACTGGAGTCGCGACGTTGGCGACCTCACCACGTCCCTCGGGTCGAGCCCGGACGGGTTGACGGCCGCGTGTGCCGCCGAGCGACTGGCGGTGGTGGGCCACAACAGCGTGGAGGACGCGCAGCGTCTTGGCCCCCTGCGCCTGTTGTGGCGACAAGTCGAGAGCCCGCTCGTTCTCATTCTCATCTTTGCCGCCGTCGTGTCGCTCGTCCTCGCCCAGTGGGTCGACGCCGCGATCATCCTCGTGATCGTGATGGGCTCGACCTCGCTCGGCTTCTACCAGGAGTACCGCGCGTCGGCGGCGGTCGAGGATCTGAAGAAGCGGCTCGCGCTCACCTGCCGCGTGGTGCGCGACGGCGTCGAATCAACCGTGCACGCCGAGGCGCTCGTCCCCGGCGACGTCGTGGTGCTCTCGGCGGGCAACCTGATTCCCGCCGACGGCCGCATCCTCGAGGCGAAGGACTTCCTGGTCAGCGAAGCGAGCATGACCGGCGAGTCGTTCCCTGTGGAGAAGGGGCCCGGAGTGGTGCCGCCGGACGCGCCGATCGCCCAGCGAGCGAACGTCGCGTTCCTCGGAGCCTCGGTGCGCAGCGGCACGGCGCGGGTGCTCGTCGTCGACACCGGAAGGCGGACGGCGTTCGGTGCGATCGCCGCACGGCTGCGTGCGCGGGAACCGGAAACCCACTTCGCCCGCGGGCTCCGGCGATTCGGCTACCTCCTGGTTCGGGTGATGGTGGTCATTGTCTTCGCCGTCCTGACGGTGAACCTCCTGCTCGACCGTCCACTCATCGAATCGCTGCTCTTTTCCGTTGCCCTCGCGGTCGGGCTCTCGCCGGAGCTGCTTCCTGCGATCGTCAGCGTGACGCTGTCAGCCGGCGCGCGCGCCATGAGCAGGCAGGGTGTCATCGTCCGCCGCCTGGATGCGATCGAGAACCTGGGCAGCATGACCATGTTGTGCACCGACAAGACCGGCACGCTGACCGAGGGCACGATCATCCTCGCCGACGCAACGGACCCGACTGGATCTCCGTCGCAGGCAGTCCGCGGACTCGCGTTTCTCAATGCCGCCTTCGAGACCGGCATCGACAATCCGATCGACGCGGCGATCGTGCGGGCTGGAGAGGAGGCCGGGCTCTCACGCGCGGGCCACACGAAGATCGACGAAATCCCCTATGACTTCCTGAGGAGGCGCCTCACCATCGTCGTAGCTGAGGAAAGCGATACCGACCGACATCTCGTCGTCACGAAGGGTGCATTCGCCAACGTGCTCGGGATCTGCACGCACGTGCAGCAGGGCGATGCCGTCGTGCCGCTGACGAACGCGCTCGCCGCCGAGGCCTCCGCCTACTACGAGGCCAAGGGCAGGGAGGGCTTCCGTGTGCTGGCGCTCGCGACGCGCACCGTTGCAGCCAAGGCGTCCTATCAGCACCTCGACGAGGTGGAGATGGTGTTCGAGGGGTTTCTGCTCTTTCTCGACCCGCCGAAGGCCGACGCGGCGCGCGTCGTCGCTGATCTGGCCAGGCTGAATGTCCAGGTCAAGGTCATCACGGGAGACAACCGCTTCGTCACGAGTCACCTGGCGGAGTCGGTCGGGCTTGACGCGACGACGATGCTCACGGGTGATGCCGTGGCGAAGCTGGGCGACGAGGCGCTGTGGCATGCGGCGCCAGGCGTATCGATCTTTGCCGAGATCGATCCGCAGCAGAAGGAGCGCATCGTCCGCGCGCTTCAGCGCACGGGCCACTCGGTCGGCTACCTCGGCGACGGCATCAATGACGCCGCTGCGCTGCACGCTGCGGACGTCGGCATCTCCGTCGATCAGGCGGTGGACGTCGCACGCGAGAGCGCCGACATCATCCTGTTGAAGCGCGACCTCGATGTGCTGCGCACAGGCGTCGAGGACGGGCGCCGGACGTTCGCGAACACGCTCAAGTACATCTCCATCACGACGAGCGCGAACTTCGGAAACATGATCAGCATGGCGGTGGCGGCGCCGCTCCTGCCCTTTCTGCCGCTGGTGGCCAAGCAGATCCTGCTCAACAACTTCCTCTCCGACGTGCCGTCGATGGCGATCTCGACCGACCGCGTAGACCCGGACCGCGTGAGCCATCCGCAGCGATGGGATATCGCGCAAGTCCGCCGCTACATGATTGTGTTCGGGCTTGTCAGCTCGGTCTTCGACCTGCTGACGTTCGCCGCGCTTCTCCTGCTGTTCCGGGCTGGTGCGGCCACGTTCCAGACGACGTGGTTCGTGGTGTCGCTGCTCACCGAGCTCGGCGTCGTGCTCATCCTGCGCACTCAGGGGCCGGCATGGCGCAGTCGCCCAAGTGACCTGCTGCTGTGGACAACGTTCGCGGCCGCCGTGATCGCGCTCGTTGTCCCGTTCCTCGGGCCGGCGTCGCGGCTGTTCGGCTTCGTGCCGCTGTCGCCCGCGGAGATCGCCGCCGTCGTCGCGATCGTGACCACCTATCTCGTGGCGACCGAGGCAACGAAGCACTGGTTCTTCCTCTACCACAGCAGAGCGACCGCCGCGTGACGATTCCGGAACCGTTCTCGCGACGTGCAGGCGACCGCCCGCAACCGGCCCTCGAGGAGCGCCATCGCACATCGTGAGCCGACGACGACGACAACGCGAGTGTCCGTCGCGCCGCGCGTGCCGTATGCAGCGCATGGGACACGCTCAGTTGCGCTATCATCCGCACGCTACCGGCGTGGCCGTGTGCTGGAGATCGCAGGCACATGCAGTCGCGTTCTCCGGAGGAGCATCGGTCCTCACTCCCGCTCCGCAACGCACGGCATCCGCCTCACACGTCCGGACCGCGACCGCGCCGTCCGGCCTGGAGGAAATGTCAGCATGCGTCAATGGTGCGTGGGTGTTCTGTGTGTGATGACCGTGTTCTGCGCCGTGCCGGCGGGTGCGCAATCGGTGGGGGCACCGCTGCCGCCATGGCAGCAGGGGACGCTCGACATCCACCTGATCAACACCGGTCGCGGCGACGCCGCACTGCTGGTCCTGCCAGACGGCACGTCGCTGCAGTTCGACGCCGGTGACGACGGCTTCCCGCCCGAATCGCCGCGCAGCGTCCCGGTGCCGATGACCTCCGGTCCGGCCGGAGAACGGATCGGACGCTACGTCTCGCGCGTGCTGCAGCCCTTTCGCACGCCCGAGATCGACTACGCGCTCGTGTCGCACCTGCACCGCGATCACATCGCCGCCATGCCGGATCTGGCGCGAGTCGTCCCGATTCGCAAGCTCCTCGACCGCGGCTGGCCGGAGTACGCGCCGGGCCCGGCGCCAGCGCAGACGGGCATCGACTACTACCTCGACTTCGCGAAAGCCACGCCCGGACGCATGGAACGCTTCGAGGCCGGGCGGGCCGATCAGATCACGCTGCGGCGTGCACCCGCCGACTACCCGTCGTTCGTCGTGCGCAACATTGCTGTCAACGGGCAGGTATGGACGGGCGCCGGGACCGCAACGCGCAGCCGCTTCCCCGACAACTGGCAGGCGTTGTCGGGAATCCACCTGCCGACAGAGAACCAGTCCAGTCTCGGCATCCGCGTCAGCTACGGCGCCTTCGACTTCTATACGGGCGGTGACCTTCCGGGACTTCTGCGCCCTGGTGCGCCCGGCTGGCAGGACATCGAAACGGCGGTGGCCCAGGCCGTCGGCCCGGTGGAGGTCGCGGTTGCCAACCACCACGGCGTCCGCGACTCGACCAACCCCTTCTTCGTCTCCACGCTGCAGCCCCGCCTGTGGCTGCTGCAGGTGTGGGCAGTCGATCACCCCGCGCACGACACGGTCGATCGCATGCTGTCGCGCGATCTGTATCCCGGCGACCGCGACATCCTTGCGACCAACTTCGGCGAGGCCAATCGACCGGTCATCGGACCGATGGTCGACCGCATCACCAGCACCCGCGGCCACATCGTCATCCGGGTGGACAAGGGCGGCGCCACCTACCGCGCGTTCGTCCTCGAGGACACCGACGAATCGATGCGCGTGAAAGCCAGCTACGGTCCCTACACGTCGCGGTGAACGGGCGAGGACGTCGGGTGCCGCGTGCAGCGAGGTCGTGGGGGCCTCGCCGAGGCGCCCTCCGTGCCATGCCAGTCGGCATCCCTCAGTCCAATATCCCCAGGCTCGTCAACACGCGCCGCGTCGTCGGCACCCGCTCGGCGTAGGCGCGACCGTAGTCGTCGGCGCCGATCTGAAGCGCGAAGTAGTAGGTGCGCGTCCCTTTCTCGACGAAGCCGACGTACCAGTTCGACGTCTGCTCGCCACGCGGTCGGCACGCCCCGGTCTTGGCGTACAGGCGCCAGCGGGGCGTGTCTTCGACCAGCATGATCTCCCGTGTCAGCGAGGTGGTGCGTGGTGACAGGCCCAGACGACCGTCGTGCAGGCGCCGAAGGAACCCGACCTGCTCGTCAGCCGAGATACGCAGCGACCCATCCACCCAGAACGGCCCATCGGGCCCGTCGAGTCCACCGCTGGTGTCCATGTTCCCGTACTCGAAACGACGGACGTAGCGCGCCTCGCCATCCATGCCGAGCCGGCGCGCCTGCGCTCGGTAATACCAGAGTGCCGACGCCTTGAACGCGCCAGTGAGATCGAAGTCGCGTGCCCAATGCTCCGGTTGCTTCAATGCCGGATCGTAGGGCAGGACGCCCCCCTTCCCATCTGACACAATCCCGGACTCCAGCAGCATGACCGTGTGCGGCACCTTGAAGGTCGAGCACGGAGCGAAGCGGCGTGCGGCCCGTGACGGGTCGTGACGTGTGTACTCGCCAGTCACGCCGTCCAGCAGCACGAATGTCGCATCGAGGCCGGCGAAGTGACTGGCCAGATCGGACGGCGCCGTTGTCGGTGACGATCCGACGAGCGCGGCACACAAGGCGAGCACGAAGAGAGCGAGCATGGGCTCGACATTATCGATCGGGCATGTCAGCCGTGTCCGTCGTACCGGCCTCGGGCCTCGTGACCACTCGAGTATCCTGGCGCCGCCGTGCCATCCCCCGAGCGTCCCATCCTCCCGTCAGGACTGTACGAGCGCCTGATCACCAGAGCACTGAAGGGCGACCTCGACGTCGTACGACGTGAGGGCACGCTCGTCCAGAGCCGTGCCGTCGACCCAGCGGAGGGCGCGCGCACATTCGCCCAGCACGTAGAAGGGCTCGTGGAGCGGGCGCTCGCGGCATTGCCGGACGAGCAGCGACGGACCCGCCAGGCTGATCTCGTGAATCGCGTCGTCGCGGTGCTGGCGAGCGATGAAGCCATTCGAGGTGCTGTCGACGATGCCGACGCCGTGATGGTTCCGCCGGAGCAACTGCAGGCGATATGGCCGTTCACCGGCGACCCGGCCCGCGACCGCGTGCCGTCACGCCCCGACGTCCCGCTGTCGGCATCGGACCTCCTGGTGAACGCGCGCGGCGAGCCAGCACTTGCCCACGCCCTTGCGAACGAGATCCCGTCGGCCGACGGCATCGACCTGCTCTGCGCCTTCGTGCGATGGCACGGGCTGCGCGTGCTCGAAGGACCCTTGACGGCGCACTGCCGTGCTGGCAAGCCGCTGCGGGTCCTCACGACCGTGTATACCGGATCCACGGAACGCAAGGCGCTGGACTGGCTGGTGAAGCTCGGCGCAGAGGTCAAGGTCAGCTACGACACGCAGTCGACCCGCCTGCACGCCAAGGCGTGGCTGTTCCGTCGCGCGACCGGTTACTCGACGGCCTACATCGGCTCGTCGAACCTGTCGAAGGCGGCGCTGCTCGACGGCGTCGAATGGAACGTCAGGCTGTCTCAGGTCGGCTCGCCCGACGTGCTCGAAAAGTTCGGCGCGACATTCGAGGGTTACTGGGCGAGTCCCGAGTACGAAACCTACACGGCGGACGCCGCGCAGGCCCTTCGCCTCGACGGCGCGCTCAATCCGATTGCCGCCGGCACGCTCGATGCCCCGCTCACGTTTCTCGACGTGACGCCGTGGCCTCATCAGCGCGAGATCCTCGAGAAGCTCGATGCCGAGCGACAGCGCCACGGTCGCTGGAAGAACCTGGTCGTCGCAGCTACCGGCACCGGCAAGACGGTGGTGGCAGCACTCGACTACAAACGCTTACGCGAACAGGGAACGTTTGGCGAGGATCCTCGAGTCCTCTTCGTCGCGCACAGGCAGGAAATCCTGAAACAGAGTCTCGGCGCCTTCCGCCAGGTGCTGCGCGATGGGCAGTTCGGCGAGCTCTACGTCGCCGGCGACGTGCCGCGCGAGTGGCGGCACGTGTTCGGATCGGTGCAGTCGCTATCTCTCGTAGATCTCGACAGGCTGCCTCCCGACACCTTCGACGTCGTCATCGTGGACGAGTTCCATCGCGCCGGTGCGCCGACGTACAGGCGTCTGCTTGGACATCTGCGTCCCCGGCTGCTGCTCGGTCTGACGGCGACACCCGAACGCACGGACAACGAGGACATCCTCCACTACTTCGACGACCACATCGCAGCCGAGATGCGGCTCTGGGACGCGCTCGAGCGCCAGCTCGTGTGTCCGTTCCAGTACTTCGGCGTGCACGATGGGTCGGACCTGAGCAGCCTCAAGTGGACGAGGGGCGGCTACGACGCCACCGACCTCGAGAAGGTCTACACGGGCAACGACGCTCGCGTCCGGATGGTGCTGCAGCAGGTCGCCGACAAGCATCGCGACTGGCGGCAGATGCGGGCGCTCGGGTTCTGCGTCAGCGTGGCGCACGCGGAGTTCATGACCCGCCGGTTCACGGAGGCGGGACTGCCGTCCATTGCCGTGTCGGCTGCTACACCCAGCGAGGCTCGCGGGTCTGCACTCGAGCAGCTGCGTGCCGGCCGGGTACGTGCGTTGTTCGCGGTGGACCTCTTCAACGAAGGCGTCGACATCCCGGAGGTCGACACCATCCTGTTCCTGCGGCCCACCGAGAGCGCGCTCGTCTTCCTGCAGCAGCTCGGGCGCGGCCTGCGTCGCCACGAGCGCAAGGACTGCGTGACCGTGCTCGATTTCATCGGCCAGGCACACCAGAAATTCCGCTTCGACCTGCGCTACCGCGCAATCACCGGCGCCACGCGCGCAGAGGTGGAGAAGCAGGTCGAACGGGGCTTTCCCTTTCTGCCGGCGGGCTGCTCGCTGCAGCTCGATCGTGTGGCGACAAGGATCGTTCTCGACAACATCAGGCAGGCGCTTCCGTCGCGCCGGCCGGCGATGGAGCGCGAACTGCGGCTGCTGCTCTCGTCGGACGAGTACCGCGGCGCCGTGCCCACGTTGGCGCAGTTCATCCACGCGACCGGGCTGGAGCTGGCCGACGTCTACAGGTCGGGCTCATGGTCGGGACTCAAGCGAGCGGCCGGTGTTCCGCAGCCGTCGGCAGGACCTCACGAGGCAAAGATCGGCGAGGCGATTCGCAGGCTCCTGCATCTCGACGACCCACTGCGTCTTGCCACGTACATGCGCGCCTCGAGGCGCCAGCCTTCCCGCGAGTTCTCCCCATGGGAGCGCAGACTGCTGGCGGGACTGCACTTCGCGCTGATGCCCACGGGCACCGCGCCGAGCACGCTCGACCAGTCGCTGGATCTGCTACACGAGCACCCGGCGATCGTCGCCGATCTACAGGAGCTGTTGCCGTTACTCGACGATCGCTCGGACCGCCTCACGTTCCCGCTGGACGACGAGATGGGCTGGACGCATGACGTGCCGCTGTCGGTGCACGCCCGGCACACGGTGGACGAGATCCTCACCGCCTTCGGCGCGCTCGAGGTGGGAGGGACCGCATACAAGCAGAAGGGCGTGTTTCGTGACGAGCGCACCAACAGCGACTTCTTCCTGGTCACGCTGGAGAAGTCGGAGCGCGATTACTCGCCCTCGACGCTGTACAAGGACTACGCGATCTCGCCGGAGCTGTTTCACTGGGAGTCGCAGGTCAACACGTCACAGCAGTCTGCAACGGGGCAGCGCTACATCCATCACCGCGAACGGGGCGGGCACATCCTGCTCTTCGTCCGTGAGCGCCGCAACGAACACGGCCGGACGATGCCGTACACCCTTCTCGGGCCGGCCGACTACGTCTCTCACACGGGCGATCGGCCGATTGCCTTCGTGTGGCGCCTGCGTCGCCCCATGCCGGCGGCTTTGTTCAGGGACGCCAAGGTCGCTGCAGGCTAACGCGACCATCGGTCGCCCCGTCAATCAGCTGGCGCGCCGGGGGTGCATCGCCACGCACCGTTGCGGAGCGGCCGGGCCGAGACCAACTCGAGGCGCCCGCGGCAGGTAGCCCCATCTCGTACAGAGTCCGGGCCATGGCCCACGATCCGGGGAACGGCACGCCTGGTCGGCTGCCCTGTCTCAGCCTCGGTGCGCCGACGATGTGGGGTGGCGGCGCACGTCTTCGAGTACTCTGACGCCGACCGAATCCTGTGATTCTCGAGGAGCAGCGCATGGCGAACGCACACACAGCCACTCCGAAAACCTTCATTTCCACGGACGCCCTGCTCGAGCACTGGCAAGGTCACCGCCGATTGACGCGGCGCGTGATCGAGCTGTTCCCCGACGACCAGTTGTTCACCTTCTCGATCGGCGGCATGCGGACGTTCGGCGAAATGGCCAATGAGTTCCTGAGCATGGCCGGGCCCATGGCGCACGGGTTGGCAACGTTGGAGTGGGGCGGCTACGCCCCGACCAAGGCGTCCTCCAAGGCCGATATCCTTCGGTTGTGGGACGAGAGCACGGCGAAGATCGACGAGTTCTTCGCGCAGATTCCCGTCGAGCGGTTCTACGAGTCGCTGACGTCGTTCGGCCAGTACACCGGGCCCGGGCACTGGCAGGTTCTCTACGTGGTGGACAACGAGATTCACCACCGCGGACAGGGGTACGTCTACCTCCGTGCGCTGGGGATTGAACCACCACCCTTCTGGGAACGCTGAGCCGGATTCGGCCAGACGTCCGACGGTTCCTCCAGTTCTTCCAGGATCGGACAATCGGGGCGATGGTCGCCGGCACAGCACGCCACCAGCGTCTGCAGTGTCGCGACCATCTGCGTCAGTGTGTCGATCCGTGCGCGGAGCGCCGTGATCTGCGCCGTGGCGATTCGCTTCACGTCCGCGCTCCGTCGCGACTTGTCGCGCCAGAGATTCAGCAGCTCGTCGATCTCGGCTACCGAGAAGCCGAGATCGCGGGCGCGCCGAATGAACCGGAGCATGTGGACGTCAGCGTCGGTGTAGTCGCGATAGCCCGACTCCCGCCGCGCGACGGGAGGAACGAGACCCGTCTGCTCGTAGTACCGGATCATCTTCGCCGACACGCCGGACGCCTTCGCTGCCTGCCCGATGTTCATCGCGCTGCACCCGTCACCGCCGCCTCGAGCAATGGCGCGTCATCCGGGGCGACCACGGTCGGTGCGCGAAAACCGCGAAGCCGCAGCGCATTGCCGAGCACGAACACGCTGGACATGGCCATGGCACCCGCCGCGAACATCGGTGACAGCAGGATGCCCCAGCCGGGATACAGTGCACCCGCGGCGACGGGAATCAGCGCCGTGTTGTAGGCGAACGCCCAGAACAGGTTCTGGCGGATGTTGCCCATCGTCGCGCGCGACAGCGCGATCGCCGTAGCCACGCCGTTCAGGCTTCCGGACATGAGCACGACGTCGGCCGACTCGATGGCGACGTCGGTCCCGGTGCCCACGGCAAGCCCGACGTCGGCGGCCGCCAGCGCCGGGGCATCGTTGAGGCCGTCGCCGACGAAGGCGAGCACTCCGTGCGCGGTTCTCAGGGCCTGCACGGCGGCCACCTTGCCGTCGGGGAGAACCTCCGCGACCACGTGATCGATCCTCAGCTGCCGCGCGATCGCCTCGGCGGTGCGCCGGTTGTCGCCCGTGACCATCGCCACAGTCAGACCGAGATCGTGAAGCGTGGCAATGGCGGCAGGCGTCGTCGCCTTGATGGGATCGGCCACGGCGAGTGCGGCCGCAAGACGGCCGTCGATTGCCGCATAGATCGGCGACCGGCCCAGGCTCGCCATCTGTTCGGCGGCTGCCGCCACGGGCGCGACATCCACATCGAGTCGCCGCATGTGCCGGTCAGCGCCGATGTCAACGCGCACGCCGTCGACCTGTGCCGTGATGCCGTAGCCGGTGAGAGACTCGAAGCTCGTCACGGCCGGCAACGCTATCGACTCTGCCGCGGCGGCGGCCACGATTGCCCGCGCGATCGGATGTTCCGACTTGTCCTCCGCCGCAGCGATCAGTCCCAGCACGCGCACACGGTCGAAGCCATCGGCCACCTGCAGATCTGTAAGCGCCGGACGACCTTCGGTGAGGGTGCCGGTCTTGTCCACGGCGATCACGGCGACGCGTTCCAGCCGCTGCAAGGCCTCGCCCTTCCGGAACAGGATGCCAAGCTCAGCGCCGCGTCCAGTCCCGACCATGATCGATGTCGGCGTTGCCAGACCCATCGCGCACGGACAGGCGATGATCAGCACCGCCACGGCATTCACCAGGGCGAACGTCAGAGCCGGCGATGGTCCCCAGGCCAGCCAGGCAAGGAACGTCAGCGTCGCTACAGCCATCACGGCAGGCACGAACCACATCGTCACCTGGTCCACCAGCGCCTGTATCGGCAGCTTGGAGCCCTGCGCCTGTTCGACCATCCGGATGATCTGCGACAGCATCGTCGCGTCGCCGACCGCGGTGGCACGGAAGGCGAGAGCACCCTGCTGGTTGACGGTTCCACCGACGAGCGTGCTGCCCGACGCTTTGGCGACGGGAATGGGCTCGCCGGTGATCATGGACTCGTCCACGTAGCTGGCACCGTCGAGCACCTCGCCGTCCACCGGGATGCGTTCGCCAGGCCGAACCTCGACGACGTCGCCGGCGATCACGTCGGCGATGGGCATCTCGATGCTGACGCTGTTGCGTCGAACCCGCGCGGTCTTCGGCTGGAGCGTGATCAGCCTCGTGATCGCCTGGGACGTCCGGCCCTTCGCGCGCGCCTCCAGGAAGCGGCCGAGCAGGATCAGCGTGACGATGACCGCCGCCGCCTCGTAGTACACGTGGACCGTGCCCGCGGGCAGAAGCGCTGGCGCAAACGTGGCAACGAGCGAGAACGCATACGCGGCCAGCGTACCGACTGCCACGAGCGAGTTCATGTCCGGCGCGAGCCGTGCGAGCGCTGGCAGTCCCACCTCGAGGAACCGGAAGCCCGGTCCGGCCAGCACCGCGGTAGTGAGGGCGAACTGGAGGTACCAGTTCCACTGCATGCCGATCGTCCGCTCGATCAGGCCGTGCATGCCGGGGATCACATGCGCGCCCATCTCCAGCAGAAACACCGGCAGCGTGAGCAGACCGGCCACCGTGAGATCTCGCTTCAGGGCGCGACGCTCGACTTCCTTTCGCTGCGCCCTCTCGCCATCGATCGCATGGGTCGTGACCGGCCGTGCGCCATAGCCAGCGGCCGCAACGGCGGTCACGAGCGCCTGCGGGCTGGCCGTCCCGCGGACGCTCGCGCGCTCGGTGGCCAGGTTGACCGACGCCTCGGTGACGCCGGGGACCGCCCGAAGCGCGCGTTCGACGCGGCCGACACAGGAGGCACAAGTCATGCCCTCGACGGCCAGGTCGATGCTCGACGCGGGCACGCTGTACCCGGCGGCCTCGACGGCCTCGACGAGCGCGCTGACATTCACCGGCCCGTGCGTCTGAACCTCGGCGCGTTCCGTCGTCAGGTTGACGCTCACGGCGTCGACGCCTTCCACCTTCTCGAGCGCCTTCTCGACGCGCGCCACGCACGACGCGCAGGTCATGCCCTCGATCGGCAATCGAATCGTGGAGACCGACGGCGCGTGTCTGCTCTCGGCGTTCATCATGTCCCTCCCGCCCCGGTCTCAGGGCTCTCATCAGCCTAAAGCTTCCAACGATGGGAAGGTCAAGGGCAGCCGCTGGCTCCAACCGCCGGTGCTACCATCCGAGGGGTGTCGCTGATCGCCGTCCGCATCGTCTCTGCGATGCTGCTCAGCCTGCTCGTTGGCGGTCCCGCCGCCGTGTCGGCCTGCGCGCTCGTGTCGATCGCGCGTCCAGGCGCATCGAAAGCCGGATAGCCAGCTCGTCCGGCGGGGGTCCCGTCGGCCGGCCGCCGCCGCCGCTGGTGCTTCGGATCTGATCCGTCCAGCGCGTGCGTCGTTGCACGTGCCTGCTCTGTCCTGGACGGTCGCAGACCTGCGTCTGAATGAGTGAGGATTCCGAGAGATGTCGAATTTACTGCAGGGGAGCCGGCGCATCCCCGGCCGCACGGATCGACGCGCCTTCGTGACAGGGATTGCCGCGGCCACTGTGGTCGCCTCTGCCGGCGTCCCGAGTTGGTCGCTCGCGGCCGGCGCGCGCGCGCGCGTGCCACAGAGCGTGCTGTCAGGCACTGAGTTCGAGCTCGCCATCGGCGCCACCACCGTCAACATCACCGGGCGAGAGCGCACGGCGCTCACCATCAACAACTCGCTGCCCGGGCCCCTGCTCCGCTGGCGCGAAGGCGACACCGTGACCTTGCGGGTCCGTAACGACACCGGGGAAGGTGAGACATCCATCCACTGGCACGGGATCGTCCTGCCCGCGAACATGGACGGCGTCCCTGGGCTCAGCTTTGCCGGGATCCCGCCCGGCGGCGAGTACCGGTATCACTTCACGGTCAAGCAGAGCGGCACTTACTGGTATCACAGCCACTCGGCCTTCCAGGAGCAGATCGGCGTCTATGCGCCCATCGTGATCGAACCGGAGAAGCCGGAGCCGTTCACCTACGACCGCGAGCACGTGGTGATGCTGACGGACTGGAGCGACGAGGCTCCTGATCGCATCTTCGCGAAGCTGAAGAAGCAGTCCCACTATTACAACTTCCGCCAGCGGACGCTGTTGGACTTCTTCCGTGACGTTCGGACGCGTGGTCTCAAGGCCACGATCGACGAACGGGCGATGTGGGGACGGATGCGCATGAGCGCGGCTGACCTCGCAGATGTCTCCGGCTACACGTACACCTACCTCGTCAACGGACAGCCTCCTGCCGGCAACTGGACGGGCCTCTTCTCACCAGGGGAGCGTGTGCGCCTCCGATTCATCAACGGCTCGGCGATGACCTATTTCGACGTGCGCATTCCCGGGCTGAAGCTGACCGTCGTCGCTGCGGATGGACTGCCGGTGCGCCCCGTCGCGGTCGACGAGTTCCGGATCGCCGTCGCCGAAACGTTCGACGTCATCGTCGAGCCCACCGGCCAGGACGCATTCACGATCTTCGCGCAGGCCATGGACCGGACCGGCTACGCGGCGGGCACGCTCGCGGTACGGCCCGGGCTGCAAGCGCCGGTACCCGCTGCCGATCCGCGCTCGATACTCACCATGAGCGACATGGGCCACGGCGGCATGGGGCACGAAGGGCACGGCGGAACTGCTGCGGATCCACACGCCGGGCACGCAATGCCGCCGCCGCCGTCGCCCACCGAAGTCTCCGGGCGCATGCAGGCACATCCTGCATCGGAAGAGCGCAACCCGCTCGTGGACATGCAGACCATGTCGCCAGCGCCCAGGCTCGACGATCCGGGCATCGGATTGCGTGACAACGGTCGCAATGTTCTTACGTATGCGGATCTGGAAAGTGTGTTCGACGATCCTGACGGGCGCGAGCCGTCCCGCACCATCGAGTTGCACCTGACGGGCCACATGGAACGGTTCGCCTGGTCGTTCGACGGCGTCAAGTTCTCCGACTCGGAACCAGTGCGACTCACCTATGGCGAGCGCGTGCGCATCGTGCTCGTGAACGACACGATGATGACGCACCCCATCCACCTGCACGGCATGTGGAGCGATCTCGAGGACGAACACGGCAGGTTCAAGGTCCGCAAGCACACGATCGACATGCCGCCGGGCACCAGACGCAGCTACCGCGTCACGGCCGACGCCCTGGGCCGATGGGCGTACCACTGCCATCTGCTGTACCACATGGAAGCCGGCATGTTCCGAGAAGTTCGCGTCGAGGAGGGCGGGGGGCAGTCATGAGGGCCCTCGTCGCCGCCGCGCTCGTCGTGCTGATCGTGACGGCCTCGAGCGCCTACGGCCAGGCGCCTGCCGATCCTGCGTCCGGGGCGCCGCCCTCACATGCCGATCATGCCCGCCCCGCGGCCGACGAGCGGCAGGCGTCGCCGCCGGCCCAGCCACACGATCACGGCGTGCACGGCTCAGCGGATCAGCGGGACGCCGCGTTGCCACCGTTCATTCCCGTGCCGACGGACGCCGCCCGCGCGGCTGCCTTCCCCGACGTGGTTGGCCACGCCGTGCACGGCACGTCGATCAACTACTTCGTACTGTTCGATCAGTTGGAGTGGCAGACCGGTGACGGCGCCGACGTGCTGAACGTCGACACGAAGGGCTGGGTCGGACGCGATGTCGATCGCCTCTGGTTTCGTGCGGAGGGGGAGGGCGAAGGCGGCGATCTTGCGCACGCCGAGGGACATGTCCTCTACGGACGTGCCATCGCGCGGTGGTGGGACGTCGTGGCGGGTGTCCGTCACGACGTGGGGCCCGGGCCGGAACGCACGTGGGCGGCAGTCGGCGTGCAGGGGTTGGCCCCGTACTGGTTCGACGTGGAAGCCACCGCCTACGTCGGCGCCGGCGGTCGCACGCACGTCCGCATCGAGACGGAGTACGAACTCCTCGTCACCAATCGACTCGTCCTGCAGCCGCTGGTCGAGGTCGAGATCTACGGGAAGGACGACACGTCACGCGGCATCGCTGCCGGGCTCTCGTCTGCGGACCTCGGCGTGCGCGTCCGCTATGAGTTCAGGCGCGAGTTCGCGCCCTATGTCGGCGTCACCTGGAACCGCAAGCTCTATGGCACCGCCGACCTCGCCAGGGCAGACGGCGATCCCGTCCGAAGCGCGCGCCTGGCGTTGGGGCTTCGGCTCTGGTTCTAGTCGACGACCCGATGTCGCCGGTGTGAAATCGGCGAGGGCATGCCGAGTCCCCACGGGCGTGCGGCGTCGTCTAGGGCAGACGGTCGCGCTCGGCCTTGAGTGCCAGGAGGTGGACGAGCACGTCGTCGCGCGCCGCGGTCACCTGGGCGAGATCGCGACCATCCAACTCATCGACAATCCCGTCGACCGCCTCCTGGCGCAGGGCGGCCGTGAAGGACACCTCGCCCAAATCGCGCCACCAACTCTCGATTGGTGGCCCGAGGTGATCGATCGCATGCCCGATGCCGCCGGCGCCTCCTGAAAGGTGCAGGTTCATGAACGGTCCGAGAAGCGCCCAACGCAATCCGGGGCCGTGCGCGATCGCCGTGTCGATGTCGGCCACACTCGCGACGCCCTTGCTCACCAGGTAGAACGCTTCGCGCCACAACGCCGCCTGCAGGCGATTGGCAATATGGCCCGCAACTTCGCGGTGCAGGCGGATCGGCTTCTTGCCAAGTGAGGTGTAGAAGGCGACGGTTTCCTCGACTACGTCGGGTCTGGTGGCCTTGCCGCCCACCACCTCGACCAGGGGAATCAGGTGTGGCGGATGGAACGGATGGCCGAGCACGATCCGGCCCGGGTTCTCGGCGGCATCCTGTACGTCCGAAATCATGATGCCGGACGTAGAGGTGGCGACGATCACGTCAGGACCCACGACCGCGGTGATCTCGGCAAGCAGTTGGCGCTTGATGTCTACCCGCTCGGGGCCGTTTTCCTGGACGAACTCTGCGCCCTGGAGCGCCGTGGCGAGGTCCGCGTCGAATGCGAGTCGATCCTGCGAGGCGCCCTGATCGAGGCCCATCCGGGTAAGCGCGTCCCAGTACGTTGCGACGAGCGCCCGGAGCTTCTCCTCGGCGCCCGCGGCCGGGTCGGTTGCGACGACGTCGAAGCCGCGAGCGAGATAGAAGGCCGCCCAGCTGGCGCCGATGACGCCGGTGCCGACGATACCGATGGTCTTGAATGGCTTGCCCATGCTGTTGGCACGCAGCATGACACGAGCTCGCGCGTCGAGGTCGGTTGCCATGCTGCAGGTCCGGCGGTTCGCGCCGAATAACGCCTTGCCAGCTATTTAACCAGTCGGTAAAGTAACCGCATGAGCCACGAGGACGCGCTCTCGCTCGTGTTCTTCGCCCTGAGCGATGCGACGCGCAGGGGCATCCTGTCGCGGCTCGCGCAGGCGACGCGCTCGGTGAGCGAACTGGCGGCTCCGTACGCGATGACGCTGCCGGCGATCACCAAGCACCTGAAAGTGCTGGAGCGCGCCGGCCTGATCTCGCGGACTCGCGACGCACAGTGGCGGCCATGCCGGCTCGAAGCCAGGGCTCTCCAGCCGGCCGACGACTGGATTGCGCAGTACCGGGCCCACTGGGAAGAGAGCTTCGACCGGCTGGACACCTACCTGGCACGGGTACAGGACTCATCGAAGGGGAACCATGGCACGAGCAGAACGCGAAAGTGAACTCCGACTCGTCCGCGTGTTCGATGCACCCGTTGCCCTCGTCTGGGAGTCGTGGGTGAAGGACGAGCACGTGAGTCAATGGTGGGGGCCTCGCGGCTTCACGCTCACGACGACGAGCAAGGACGTGCGGCCAGGCGGTCAGTGGATCTACACGATGCACGGGCCTGACGGCACCGACTACCCGAACATCACGACCTACCATGTCGTCGAACCGCACGCCATGCTCGTCTACGACCACGGCGCCACCGATTACCGCGCGCCGCTGTTCCGCGTGACCGTGACGTTCCGCGAGCGCGACGGCCGCACGGAGATGGACCTGACGATGGCCCTGGCGACGGTCGAAGCCGCGCGCGAAGCTCGGACGTTCATCAAGCGGGCCGGCGGCGATTCCACGTGGGATCGATTCGGCGAGTATCTCGAGCAGGTGCAGGGCCGTGAAGGCGTATTTCTCATCAACCGCTCGTTCGCCGCAGACCAGCAGACCCTGTTCGAGATGTGGGTCAACCCGGGTCACTACGCGCGATGGATGGGACCCCTCGGTTCGACGATGTCGTTCCTGCGCGTCGACGTGCGGGACGGGGGCAGCGCGTTGTGGGCGATGACGATGGCCGACGGCAGCACGAAACATGGCGGGCTGGACTACCGCGCGATCCGTCCGCACGACCTCTTCGTCTACTCGCAGTACTTCTCCGATGCGAGCGGCGCGCCGTGCAAGCCCTCCTTCGCGCCCACCTATCCGGATCGTCTCCTGACCACGGTGATGTTCACGCCGGAGGGTGGCGACGAGACGCGCGTGACGGTGCGGTGGGAGATCTTCGGCGCTGCCACCACGGCGGAGCGCGACACGTTCGAGGCGATGAAGACAAGCATGACGCCCGGGTGGACAGAGGCTTTCGACAAGCTCGAGGCGGCGCTCGTCGTGAGTTCTTCGATCGCCTCAGGTCGATCGTAAGGCCACTCATTTCAGACTCTCCGCCCGGCGACAAAGGCCTGCCGCTGCCCGAGAACTGGCAGCTGCTACGCGAGCGCGAGGTTCAGGTTGTCGATGGCCTCGTCGATCTCGGCCGCGCTCTTGTAGCCGACGGTGACGGTATCCACTCCCGCGTCTCGGAAGGCGAAGCGCATCGCCTTCCGACGGTCCTCGCGGCCGAATGCGCCCTCGCCGGCCAGCTTCATGCCGATCACGCCCATGCCCTGCGCCCGCACGGCATGGACGTGGGAGACCACCTCCGGCACGTTCCCGAGCCCCGCCGTCGCATAGTCCTCGGCGTCCATGCTCTTGCCCGTGTGGTTGACGCGGATCATCGCGACGTCGAGCCACGGATGACGCGGTACGCGCCGCAGCGCCGGCAGTCCATGCACCGAGGCCCCGTGTCCGCGCACGACCTGCCGGGACTGCGCCTCGAGAATCCCATCCTGCCAACGCGCGCTGTCGGTGGGCCAGGTGGCCGTGTGCTGCCAGTGGAGCAGCATGATGTCGAAGTACTCGGTGTTGGCCAGCGCGCGGAGCTCGTCGAACTTCTGGCGCGGGTCGACTCCCTCTCGCGTCGTCACCTTCGACATGATCTGATAGGTATCGCGCGGGATGCCCTTCAGGGCCACGCCGAGCATCCGGTGCATCTCGCCGTAGGACTCGGCCGTCTCGAAGAACCGGATGCCGGAGTCGTAGGCGTGACGCACGAGGCGGGTGAAGCCGTCCTGGCCGAGGTCCCGCTGCACGCGCCCGCTGAAGCTTCCCGTGCCGAAGGCCAGCCTCGTTACTTTCACGCCCGACCGCCCCAGCGTCACGACGTCGGTGGCGCTGCCACGCCTGGCACTCACGGGCATCGGGCCCGACATGGCCAGTGAGCCGGCCGCGAGACCTGTCTTGAGGAACGCGCGTCGAGTGAAGTGCGCCATCGTGTGCCTCCTGCGCTTGGAAAGAGCCGATGCTAGCAGAGTGCGTCCGGACAGGACGGCTCGCCGTCCACCGACGCGACGGCTCAGCCCTGCTCGCCGATGACGTGGACGACGACCGATCGGGTGTGCGGTGCGCGCCGGTGCTCCCACACGTAGATGCCTTGCCAGGTGCCGAGACACAAGCGTCCATCGGCCACCGGCACGCTCAGGTTCACCGTCGTGAGCGCCGTCCGCACATGCGCCGGCATGTCGTCATCGCCCTCGGCGTCGTGCACGAAGATTGGGTCGCCATCTGGCACCAGTCGCGCGAAGAATCGCGCGAAGTCACGACGCACGTCGGGGTCGGCGTTCTCCTGGATGAGCAGCGACGCGGACGTGTGCTGCAGGTGCAGCGTGCACAGGCCCGTGCGCACGCCCGTCTCCGTCACGCGCGCCTGGATGTCCCGCGTGATTTCGTGGAATGCGCGTCCTCTCGTGGTGACCTTCAGCGTGACCAGTGCCTGGGTGAACATCTGCCGCGATTGTGACGCGAAATGGGCCCGCGCTGCGCTCGCTACTCGTGCCGCAGCGCATCCATCACGTCGATCCGTGCCGCACGCCACGCGGGCAGTGCGCAGGCCATCAGTCCGAGCAGGGCGAACAGCAGCCCGGCAGCTCCCAGTGTTGTCGGGTCCGTGGCGGGGACGTCGAACAGCAAGCCGCGAAAGAGCCGGCCCATCAGCACGGCAAGGCCCAGTCCCAGCCCGACCCCCACAGCTATCAAGCGCAGCCCTTCGCCGACCACGAGCGACAGGATCTCGGCCCGCTGCGCGCCAATCGCCTGGCGTACGCCCAACTCCTTCAGCCGCGACCCGACCGACAGCGACAACACCCCGTAGAGTCCGACGAGCGAGAGCAGCGTCGCGACCACTCCGAAGCCGATCAGCAGGTGCATGGCGAACGTCCGCTGCGCAATCGACTCCTGCCGGAGCTGTGCCATCGTCTTGACCTGCTCGACCGCCGCGGTGGGGTCGACATCGCGGATCTCGCGCCGTATCAGCCCCGCCACCGCCAACGGCTCGCCGCTGGTGCGGACGATCAGGTGCTTCGAGAACGTCGCCGTTTGCCACAGCGGAATGTAGACCTCTGGCGTGGCTTGCTCACTCAACGCTTCGGTGCGCGTGTCGGCGACGACGCCCACAATCTGCATGGGCGGGTCGCTGCTGCCCGCGAACCTGAGCGCGCGCCCGAGCACCACGCCGCTTCCGAACTGGCGCGCCGCGAATGCCTGATTGACGATGGCGACCGGCGGCGCGCCGCGATCGTCGGAGTCACGGAATGCGCGTCCGTCGACCAGGGCGATGCCCATCGCCCCGAAGTAGTCAGGCGTGGCGGCACGGAGCGGCACGCTCAACTCGCCGGCTATGCGGTCGGCGCCGGCCGCGCCAACGATCTCGAGCGTGACCGGCCAGCTATTGCCGGTCAGCGGCACACCCCAGGCGAAGGCAGCCTGCTCCACGCCGGGCAGCTGCGACACCCTCGCAAGCGTGTCGGCATGAAAGGTCTTCCACGCGTCGTCGTGCTGCATGGTCGCCACGGTCATCGTGAGGACGTGCGCGGTGTCGTACCCCGGGCGCAGGTCGGCAAGGTTCCGCGCGGTGCGGACCAGCAGTGCGGCTCCGGCCAGCAAACCCACCGTGAGCACGATCTGAAGTGCGGCAACGCCCCCGATCAGACGCCGCTCGGTGGCGCCTGCCGTCGTGCGTGTCGTCTCGAGGCCATGCACGGGCCGACCGAAAGCGGCGCGGGCCGCAGGCAACAGTCCGGCAGCGGCCGCCGCGATCGGGGCGACGACCACGCAGAACGCGAGCACCGGCCAGCTGACGGCCACCGCATCGGCGCGGGGTACGGCGTGTTCGCCGATGGCAAGGAACAGGGCCACCATCACCACGGCAACGCCCGCGCCCGCGACTGCACCGACAAGAGCGAGGGCGACGGACTCGGTCAGCGCCTGGCGGAACAGCCGCTGCCATGTGGCTCCGAGCGCCGTGCGCAGCACGTAGTCGCGCTGACGATGGAGTCCTCGCGCCAGCAGCAGGCCGGCGACGTTGGCGCAGGCGATGACGAAGACCAGCATGACCGCGCCGAACAGCGGCAGCAGCAGCCGCCGACCGTCCTCGTTCAACACCTCGAGCAACGGCCGCGCCGTCGCCGTCAGCCCCTGGAGGGCCGGGTCTTCGCTCCGCTGGCGCGTGGCGACCGCCGCCAGCTCGGCGTTCAACGAACTGGCCGACATGCCGGATGCCAGACGACCGATGACGTTCCACTGGCGCTCCGCCAACTGAGACTCGTCTGCGAGTGCGGGAACCCAGAAGTCCACATGCGCGTCCACGTCGTAGCCCGGCTCGTTGGCGTTGCCTGGATCCGGCAGCAGGCGCACGCCCGGGGGCATCACGCCAACGACCGGCAGCGGAACAGGCACGCGACTGATCCGGATCGACTGTCCGATGATGTCCGGGTCGCCATTGAACGCGCGCTGCCAGAGTTCGTAGCCGATGATGACGGCCGTAGGCGGACCGCCACTCGCGGCTTCCGATGCGAGGAAGTCCCGACCGCGCAGGGGCGTCAGCCCGAGGACGCGAAAGTAGTCGGGCGTCACCACCATGCCACTGAGTGACGTGCTGCCGTCGTTGCGGACGAGGAAGGCGAAGGTCCACCGATACAGCGCCGTGTCCAGGCCGGGGCCGGCCGCGCGCCACGCGCGCCACTGCGCCGCCGTCGGACGTTGCGTGTACGGCGATCCGTCGAGGCGGGCCGGCGACAGCAAGACGAGGCGGTCCGGTTCACCATAGGGCGGCGGCGACAGCAACACCCCGTGCATCAAGCCGAACATCGCGGCGGCGCAGCCTATCCCCAGACCTAACGTGAGGACTGCCACCAGGGAGAACGCCGGGGCGCGATAGCCCTGACGGAACGCGTGGCGAAGGTCTCGCCCGAGATCGGTCAACCAACCTCGGACCGGCAGCCCGGTACGCTGCTCGCGCAGCCTTCGGGTCATCGGGCCCATGCCGCCGACCTCGACCTGGGCGCGTCGCCGCGCCTCACCGGGCGTGAGCCCTGCGGCAACGCCCTGGTCGGTGCGTTCGTCGACGAAGGCGCGCAGTTCCTGCTCGATATCAGGGCCTGGATCGGTGCGCCGGCAGAACTGCACGCAGCGCTCGGCAAGTCGCGACATCAGGCCCATGCCCCCCCCCTCACGCGCTGCGAAGCACCTGTGCCACGGCCGCCACGACGCGGTCCCAGGTGTTCTCCTGCTCGACCAACTGCCGGCGTCCGGACGCCGTCAGCGCATAGGTGCGTACGCGGCGGCCCTCGTCGGTCGTCGTCCACTGTCCGGTCGTCCACCCGGCCTGTTCGAGGCGGTGCAGTGCCGGGAAGAGGGAGCCGGGCTGGACGTCGAACGTGCCCTGCGTGACCTGGGCGATGCGGTCGGCGATGGCGACGCCGTGGAGCGCGCGCGGCGACAACGTTCGCAGAATCAGCAGGTCGAGCGTGCCGCGCAGGAGGTCCGTGCGAGTCGTGGGTGGCTTGGGCATGGCAGGCAGCGAGCCCGCGCAGTATACGGTATCGATATAGAAACGCAATATCTATGTCGCGTCGCGCCAACGTCCCGTGAGACCATCCTGCATGGCAATCGCCACGGCCACCATCCTGGTCGCACCGGCCGCCGCCGCCGACGGGCCGCTCCCGGCAGCTTTTCTGCAGTCTCCGCCGTTCTGATGGCAGGCACCCGCACACGGAGCACGACCGCGGACGACCTGCGCCGCAGCGTCCGGATGCTGCCGGTGGCGTTTCATTTCGCCTGGGGCGACATCCTCGCCCGCTATCGCCGCAGCTTTCTCGGTCCGCTCTGGCTCGTGCTCGGGACGGCGATCGGCGTGCTGGGGCTGGGGTATCTCTGGGCTGGCATCTTCGGCCTCGACTACGGCGAGTACCTGCCGTCGCTCGCCGCGGGCCTCGTGACCTGGCAGCTGCTGTCGGGCACGATTGCGGAGAGTCCATCGATGCTGGTGTACAACGCACCGATCATCAGGAACCTGCGCACGCCCATCGCCTTCTTCCCGCTGCAGCTCCTGCTCCGGCACCTGATCACCTTCGCGCACAACGCGCTCGTCGTGGTGGGCGTGCTGCTCGTCTTCCCACCGGACTGGTCCACCACGCAGCTGCTCTCACTGGTCGGCATCGTGCTCGTCGCCGCCAACCTGTGGTGGATCAGCCTGCTGCTCACCATGCTCGGCGCGAGATTCCGCGACCTCGATCCGCTCGTCACCGCCGCGACGCCCCTGCTGTTCTTCCTGACCCCCGTCGTCG
>JAEZCY010000237.1 GCA_023429845.1 Acidobacteriota bacterium | reverse complement strand
CGGTGGTGGTCATCGAAGCGATGAAGATGGAGAACGCGCTCGCGGCGGGTCGCGCCGGCATCGTCCGTGAGGTGCTGGTCCAGGAGGGCATGTCCGTGGAAGCCGGACGGCCGCTTGCGGTCGTGGAGTGACGGTGCCTCAGGACCCGCCCCAGCCGCCCGACGACGTGGAGATCCAGCCGGCCGGCGACGGCGCGGCTCCCGACGCCGGATCCGATCCGGCCCCGCCACGGGCCCGTGGGCGCAAGCGTCGCGTCGCACTCCATCTCGGCAGGTGGATCTCCGCGCTGCTCGTCGCGTCGGTCGCCGCTGCGCTCGTCTCGCTGCTTGCCGTCGATCTCGGTCCGAGTCTTCGCGGCCGCGCCGAGCGCGAGGGCAGCAAGTGGCTGCAACGTCCGCTGCACATCGGCACGCTCTCGGTCCGGCTGCTGCGCGGCGAGTTCGTCATCGACGACCTGCGCGTCGAGGGGCTCGGGCCAGCCGACGCGCCGTTCTTCACGGCCGAGCGCATCACCGTGGGCATGCCCTGGTGGTCCATCGTCACCGGCGAGCTCGTCATCCAGCACGTGTCCATGCGCGACTGGACGATGACCATCGAGACGTTCGCGAACGGGCGTCACAACTTCCCTCGGATCAACATCCCGAAATCGTCCGGCCCGAAGCGCTTCGTGACCACGCTGCGCCAGTTCACCGGTACCCGGGGCCGCGTCCTCTTCACCGACCACGTGACCCCGTGGAGCGTGGATGCGCGCAACCTCGAGCTGACGATCGCCAAGAGCGATCACTACCGCGGCACCGTGCGCTTCGACGACGGCGTCATCCAGATCCAGCAGTTCCAGCCGATGTGGGCGCGAGTCACCAGCGAATTCCTCATCGATGGAGGGCACGTCACGCTGCCGCGCATCGAGCTTCAGGCCGACGGTTCGACGTCCGTCGTCCGTGGCGACGTGAACATCGCTCGCTGGCCCGAGCAGACGTACGACATCCTGCAATCGTCCATGGACTTTCCGCGGTTGAAGGAGCTGTTCTTCGCGGGCCGTGAGTTCACGCTGGGCGGAACGGGCCAGTTCGCCGGCCGGTTCTCGCTCGCGAAGGACTTCCGCGAACTCCAGGGGCGGTTCACCAGCGAACGGGCGCAGCTGAACGCGTTCCCCTTCAGCGACCTCCGGGGCGCGCTGGTCTGGACGCGCGATCGCTTCGAGGTCACCGAGTCGGCGATGGGCTTTGCCGGTGGACAGCTGGCGCTGAACTATCGATATGCGCCGCTCGGCGCCAGCACGCCCGCACACCAGCGACTCGACGCCCGCTATACCGGCGTGGACGTCGAGCAGGTGTCGCGGCTGGTGGGCCTCGACGGCATGGAGGTCGCCGGCCGCGCCGATGGCCGGCACCTCCTCGACTTCCCTTCCGGACGGTTCGACCTTCGTACCGGCGACGGCGAGATGATCGTCAGCGCTCCCGAGGGCCGCCGTATGCAGGGACGGGAGCTGATCGACCTCGCCCTTGACACGCGGGAACCGGAGCCGCTCGACAGGGACGCCCCGCTCGGGCGGGTACCGGTCGAGGCCGAGCTCCGATATCGCTACCGGGGCGCCCGCATCGACGTCGCGCGCAGCTACGTGGCGACGCCCGAGACGTATGTCGAGTTCAGCGGCACGACGACGTCGGGCGAGGCGTCCGACTTCGCGTTCCGGGTCACGAGCCGGGACTGGCAGGAGAGCGACAAGCTGCTGGCCGGCATCATGACGGCATCCGGAGCGCCGACGCGGCCCGTGGCGGTTGGCGGCACGGGCACGTTCGACGGCCGCATGACCGGTCGCTTCAAGGCGCCGCGCATCGAGGGCCAGTTCCACGGCCGCAATCTGTACGGCTGGGGCGTGACGTGGGGCAGTGGCCGCACCGCGCTGGTGATCGAGAACAGCTACGTGGACATCGAGGACGCCGAAGTCGAGCAGGGCGACGGGCGGATGCGCGTCAGCGGGCGCTTCTCGCTCGGGTTTCCGCGTCGTGACGAAGGGGAGGAGATTCGCGCGCGCATTCAGCTGCACGACTGGCCCCTGCGCGACCTGCGGCGCGCGTTTGCCCTCGACGACTACCCAGTGGACGGGCCGCTGTCGGGCGACTTCCAGCTGCAGGGCGACTACCGGGGGCCGGTCGGACTCGGGCGCCTGCGCCTTGCAGGCGGCGTGGCCTATGACGAGCCCTTCGACTCGGCGACCTCGGCGCTGCGCTTCGACGGCGACGGCGTGCACCTTGACGACATCGTCATCGCCAAGTCGGGCGGACACCTGAAAGGCTCGGCGTACGTCGCATGGGCGGGTGCGTATCGCTTCAAGGTCGAGGGGCGGGGCATTCCCGTCGAGCACGTGCGGGCCCTCACGTGGGACGGCGTGCCCCTCACGGGTTCGCTGCGGCTGGTCGCCCAGGGCGAGTCGACCTTCGCGCAGCCGCACTACGCCGTGCAGGCGGCCATCGACGACCTCTACGTTGGCGACGAAGGCGTGGGGCAGGTCACCGCGCAGCTGTCGATTCGCGAGCGGCAGATGTTCATCGAGGCGCTCGAGATGGCGTCGTCGCGCCTGGCGGTTTCCGGCACCGGACGCCTGCCGTTCGATGACGATGCGGATGCCGACATCACGCTGACGTTCGCCAACACGTCACTCGATCCTTACATTCGTGCCTTCTCGCCGACGTTCTCGCCGCTGACGACGATGGTGGGAACGGGGACGATGCGGCTGGTCGGGCCGTTGGCCGAGTCGTCGCGGCTGCAGGGCGACCTGCGCATCGACGCGCTCCGCCTGCAGTTGATCGACTACCAGATCCGGAACGACGGTCCGCTCAGACTGGCCCTGTCGGACGGCCGCATCGAGATCGAGCGGATGCGGCTCGTCGGCGACGGTACGAGCCTCGAGGTGGCCGGCGACGTGCGGCTCGACAGCGAGCGCATGAGCGTCCGCCTGCTCGGCGACGCCAATCTCGGCCTGCTTCAGGGCGCGCTGCAGGACGTGCGAGCATCGGGCGCGGCCGAGGTGTCGGCCGAGATCAGCGGCCCCTGGCGCACGCCGGTCGTCGGCGGCAGCGCGGTCATCACCGACGGGCGGCTGCGGTATGGCGGGTTGCCACACTCGCTCGAGTCCATCAACGGCACCGTGCGGTTCGACACGGGTGGGGCGTCGCTCGAGGGCGTGACGGCGCGGCTGGGGGGCGGCCCCGTCCGCTTCGGCGGGCGGGTGATGTTTGCGGGACTCACACCGAGCGAGTTCAACATCACCGCCGCAGGATACGAAATGCGCATCCGCTACCCGGAAGGTTTCCGGTCGGTCGTGGACGCAGACCTGGCGCTGCGCGGCCCGGTGGCGCAGCCGACGCTGAGCGGGACGGTGCAGGTGCGGGACGCCGTGCTGACGCGCGCGCTGGACACGAGCGGCACCGGGGTGTTCGGAATGGCCGCCACCGGCGTCACCGGCGGGCTTGCCGCAGCGACCGAGTCCGGCTATCCGCTGCGGTTCGACATCCGCGTGGAGGCGCCGTCCACGCTGCGCATCGCCAACAACGCGGCGCGGCTCGTGTCGAGCGCGGATCTGACCCTGCGCGGCACCTATGATCGACCGCAGCTGTTCGGTCGCGCCGAGATCGAGCGTGGCGAGGTGTTCTTCGAGGGCAAGCGATACAACGTGCGTCGTGGCGTGGTGGACTTCTCGAACCCGACGCGGATCGAGCCGTTCTTCGACATCGAGGCCGAAACCCGCGCACAGGTGCCCGGGCAGATCTACAACGTCACGTTCCGCGTCTCGGGCACGCCGGATCGGTTCGTGTTCGACCTGACGTCCGACCCGCCGCTCAACGCGGTGGACATCATGGCGCTGCTGTTCGGCGACGTCCGAGACCCGGTGAACGCCGAATTGCGCGCCCTTCGCGCGCCCAACCAGACCGAGCAGGATCTCATTGCCGCCCGCGCGGCGAGGCTGCTCGCGAGCCCGATCTCGCAGAACGTGAGCCGCGTCGCCGAGCAGGCGCTCGGCGTGGACTCGGTGCAGATCACGCCGTCGCTCGCCAACTTCGGGCAGCAGTCGTCGCGGCTCAATCCCGGGGCGCGCCTCACCATCGGCAAGCGGATCAGCGAGCGGCTCTACCTCACGTACGCGCAGTTGCTCACGTCCGAACAGCGCGACCAGCTGATCCTGCTCGAGTTCACGCAAAGCGACAGGCTGTCGTGGATCGTGTCGCAGAACGAGGACGACACCTACGCCGTGGACGTGCGCGTGCGACATATCTTCTGATGCCGACACGCCTCGCTCCCGCGCTTGCGGCGCTTGTGGCGCTGGCCGCACTCGGCACCTGCCCCGTCGTCCACGCCCAGCCCGCGGCGGCGGCCGTCACGCCGGCGGCGGCCTCCGCGCAGCCACCTCCGGCCGTCGATCTCCAGGGACGCCCGATCACGGGCGTGCAGGTGGTGCTCGACGGCGCCACCGTGGACGACCCCCAGGTCACCCGCCTGCTTGACGTCCAGACCGGGCAGCTGCTCGAGGCGGGCCGCGTGCGCTCGTCCATCGAGCATCTCGTGCACCTCGGCCGGTTCGCCACCATCGACGTGTACGCCGAGCCCATGGGCGACGCCGTCCGGTTGCGCGTGGAGCTGACCTCCGCGCAACGCATCGGCGACGTGGTGGTCGAGGGGGAACTCAGGACGTTCGGCGGCGAGATTACGAGAACCGTGCGGGATCGACTCGGCGCCGCCCCGCCGGTGACGCGTGCGACCGAGGCGGTGGCCATCGTGCAGGACCTGCTCGGCGCGCACGGGCATCTCCAGCCGACCCTGGCCACGCGAGTCGAACCGACGCGGCGACGCGGCGTCGTCACGCTCGTCGTGCTGGGCGATCCCGGGCCCCGCTGGCATCTCGGGCGCGTGACCGTGACGGGCCTGCCCGACAACGGGCAGGCCGCGGCGGCGGCCGGACTCGACCTCGACCCGGGCATGCCCTACGACGTACGCGAGCTCGAGGCGCGCGTGCATCGGTACACCGAACGGCTGCGCGCGGACGGCTACTACGAAGCCGTCGTGCGCACGACGCCGGTGCCAGGTGAGCGGCAGGCGACGATCGACCTCACCGTGGACATCACCCGCGGCCCGCGCGTCTCGCTGTCCTTCGAAGGCGATGCGCTTCCCGAGGCGGTGCGCCGCGAGCTCGTGCCCGTGCGCGAGGAGGCGAGCGTGGACGAGGACCTGCTCGAGGACTCCCGCGCCCGCATCACCAGCTGGCTGCAGGAGCGCGGCTACTGGCGCGCCCGCGTGTCGTACGTGCGCCGGCAGACGAGCACGGGCCTCGACGTCGTGTTCACGATTGCGAGGGGCCGGCAGTATCGCGTCGAGGATCTGGTGCTGGGCGGGGCACAGGCCCTGCCGGAACCGATCTTGCGCGAACGCATCCAGATTCAGCGCGGCGACGTGTTCTCGCCGTCCGTGCTCGCGCAGGGCGTGCAGTCGATCACGCAGCTGTATCAGAACAGCGGCTTCCCGGCGGCGCGCGTCGAGCAGGCGCTCGTGGACGTGAGTGCCCCGTCCCTGTCGGCCGACGTGCCTGGTGCGCTCGGCATCCGCCTGCGGGTCGTCGAGGGCGCCCGCGCCACGGTGACGCAGGTCGCCTTCGAGGGCGTGGAGGCCCTCGAGGAAGGCGCCCTCCGGACGCTGCTCACCATCGCACCCGGCCAGCCGTTCTCCACGGCTGCCGTCGTGGCGAGTCGCGAAGCCGTGTTGCGCCGCTATCTCGATCAGGGGTACCGACAGGCCCAGATCGAAGCGCGCCTCGAGAGCGGCGCGTCGCCCGGCGACATCCTCGTCACGTTCGTGCTCACCGAGGGGCGCCAGACGATCGTCGACCGCATCATCGTCATCGGCAACGTGCGCACGAGTCAGGACACGATTCGGCGCGAGTTGCGGATCGCCAGCGGCGAGCCGTTCGGCTTGAGCCGGGTGTTCGAGAGCCAGCGACGATTGACTGCCCTCGGTCTGTTCCGCAGCGTGCGCATCGTCGACGTCGGCGAGGCCAACGTCAGCGCCCACGACGTGATCGTCACCGTCGAGGAGGCCCCGGTCACGACGATCGGATACGGCGCGGGCCTGCAGGGCGGACAGCGGCTCCGGACGACCAATGACTCGGGCAATCTGAGCGAGGACTTCGAGATGGCGGCGCGCGGCTTCTTCGAGGCCGGTCGCCGCAACCTGTGGGGAAAGAACCGATCGGTGAACGTGTTCCTGCGCGGCAGCCTGCGCCCGCGCGACTTCCCGGGCGATGCCGAGCGCGACGGCACCGGGCTCGCATTCAACGAGTACCGTCTCCTGGGCACGTGGCGCGAACCTCGCGCCTTCCTCGACAGCGCCAATCTCGACGTGACGGCGTTCGTGGAGCAGGCGACCCGTTCGAGCTTCAGCTTCCGGCGGCAGCAGGCGCGCGTCGATTGGTCGCGGCTGTTCGGCGAGCACACGACGTTCGTCGCGCGCTACGGCGTCGGACGCACGGAACTGTACGACGCGCGCATCGACCCCGAGGATCAGCTCATCGTGGACCGGCTGTTCCCACAAGTGCGAATCTCCTCGGTCACCAGCTCGGTGCTGCGCGATACGCGGGACGACCCGCTGGACCCCGTCCGAGGGTCGTTCGTCGGCGTCGACGCGGAGATCGCAGGCCGATCAATCGGGTCTGAAGTCGGCTTTGCCAAGACACTGCTCCAGGGGTTCCTGTACCGGCGACTGCCCGGCACGCGCCGGGTCGTGATCGCCGGCGGGGCCCGAGTGGGGCTCGCGCGCGGGCTGCCGCGCGAGTTGCCGCGACTCGGGGAGGAGGGGCAGGAACTGGTCGGCCCCGACGGCATCGCGCTGGTCGACGTGGTGACCGACCTGCCGGCAGCGGAACGCTTCTTCGCCGGCGGGGCCAACACGGTGCGCGGCTTTGCCGAGGACCGGCTGGGCGAGCGGTCGACGCTGGACCGCAACGGGCTCCCGACCGGCGGCAATGCGTTGCTCGTCTTCAACAGCGAACTGCGGGTGCCCGTGTGGCGCGGGCTCGTCGCTGCGGCGTTCGTGGACGCGGGCAACGTGTTCCTGCGCGTGTCGGATCTCGACCTCGGCGCGATCCGCACGACCACCGGCGTGGGGCTTCGCTACCTGTCGCCCATCGGGCCCATTCGCGTGGATCTCGGCTTCAAGCTCGACAGGCAGACATTCGCCGGCGGCTCGCGTGAGGGACGTACCGCGCTGCACATCACGGTGGGACAGGCGTTCTGAGAAAGGAAAAAGGACAATGGGTCAGCGCAGCAGGTTGTATTTGACGATGCACCAGATGGCGCGGACGCCGTCCCTCCAGCCAATCTTCTTGCCTTCTTCGTAGGTGCGTCCGGAATAAGAGATGCCGACCTCGTAGATGCGCAGGCGCAGCTTCGAGAGCTTGGCGGTGATCTCCGGCTCGAAGCCGAAGCGGTTCTCCTCGATCGTGATCTGCTGGATGACCTCGCGGCGGAAGACCTTGTAGCAGGTCTCCATGTCGGTGAGGTTGAGGTTGGTGAA
>JAEZCY010000231.1 GCA_023429845.1 Acidobacteriota bacterium | reverse complement strand
GCGTGCACCATCACCTGCACGCGGTCTCGGAGGCTCTCGGGCAGAACCTCGCGCACCATGCGCCGCAGTTCCTCGACGTCTGGCCGAAACACCATGTACACGTCTGCGGCGACGAGGACGACGATGGCGTCGGTGCCGGGGTGTTCGACGGCGATCGCACGCACCCGCAGATCGTCGCGCACCCAATGCGCGTTGTCCTTGCCATTGCCGACGCTGATGGGGCCCTGGTCGAACTGCGCGGCGAACACGCCCGGGTCATGGGCGTAGGCGTCGAGCGGGAGTCGCTCCGGGGCGGCGTAGGCGTGGCCGCCGTCCACGGTGGGCAGCACCGAACGGCTCGATGCGCCGACCCGCCAGCCGGTATCGAGTGGCGGGTCATCGCGGCGAGCGCACGCGGCGAGCAGACCAAGCAGCAACAGGACGCAGATTCGGCGCATGGTTCAGATGATGGCAGTCGGACCGCGCGGTCGTGCAGGCAGACCGCTGGGACAGCGGTGCCTGCCTACTCAGGTGGGCCGATGACGACGGGCGGGGGCGTCACGACTCTGGTGAACGTGCCCCGCTGCAGCAACTCGCGGCCCTTGCCGCCGCGCGACGTGACCTCGTACTTCGCGGTGCTCACCGTCTGCTCCGCTCCCCGCGAGGTCTCCACCACCATCAGGTCGCGGTCGCCGCGGGAGGCGATGAAGCCGAGGAGCCGGTCCTTGCTGCCGTCGATCTTGATGAGGATCACGCCGCGACCCGCGCCCGAGAGCACATTCACCTCTTCGACAGGGCAGAGCATGGCGCGCGCCTCGCGCGTCGCGGCGATGATCGTCTCCTGCCCGGTCACCTGCACCACGCCGACGACCTCGACGCCGTCGGGCATCTTGACGACACGTCGGCCCGCCCGCGTGCTCGGCTCGATGAACGGTGCGAGGCTGAAGCGCAAGGCGTAGCCGTCCGAGGTGGCCGCCAGCGCATGGCGCGGCGGCGTGTCGCCCTCGCGCGCCGACTGCAGGTCGGGGCTGACGCGAGGATCGAGGCTCATCGCGGAGACGACCCGCTCGCCGTCGCGAAACTTGAACAGCCGTTGCACCGGCTCCCCGTAGCCGGTCGAGGCAGGGACGTCCACCAGGCGGCAGGTATAGGCCACGCCGTGGGTGGTGAAGAACACGACGGTGGCGCGCGTGCTGCCGCCGACGGCCGCAAGCACCTCGTCGCCCTCGCGCAACCGTGTGGTCGCAGGGTCCTTCACTTCCTTCTGCCGCTTGATCCAGCCGTCGCGCGTGACGATGACGACATTGTCCTCCTCGATGATGAAGGCGTCGGCGTCGTACTCGACGACATCCTCGTCGCTGGCAAAGGACGTCCTGCGCCGGTCGGCACGCGTGTCGCTGTACAGCTTCTGCACTTCGGCGACTTCGCTGCGCACGAGCGCCCAGCGTCCCGCCTCGTCCTCGAGCAGCGCACGGATCTCGGCCTGTCGCTCGCGCTTGTCCGCGAGCTCACGCTGGATGATGAGGATCTCCAGCCGGGCCAGCCTGTAGATCTTCAGCTCGAGGATGGCGTCGGCCTGTTCGTCGTCGAGGTCGAACTTCCGGGTGATCTTGGCGGCCGCATCGGCCTTGCCATCGGACTTCCGGACGATGTCGAGGATCTGGTCGAGGGCGTCGAAGACCTTCTCGAATCCCTCCAGGATGTGGATGCGTCGCGCCAGCGCCGCCGCCTCGTGCTCGAGCCGACGGTTGACGACGTCCATCCGGAAGTGGAGGAAGTGCCACAGCATCGCCTTGAGATCGAGGCGCTCCGGGCGGCCGATGTCCTCCTGCTCGGTGGGAATGAGGCAGGTGAGGTTGACGCCGAGATTCACCTGTAGGGGCGTATGCCGGCACAGGTACGCCATGACGAGCGCGTCGTCTGCATCCCGCTTCAGCTCCAACTCGACGCGGATGTCGTCGGTGCTCACGTCGCGCACGTCGAGCAGGGGCGGCAGCTTGCGCGACACGACGAGATCGGCGATGCGGGTCACGAGTTCCGACTTGTCCACGGTGTAGGGGATGGACGTGATGGTGACCACCTTGCTCGTGCGACCGACCTCGCTCTTCTCCCAGGTGCCCCGCAGGCGGATGGCGCCGCTGCCCGTGCGGTAGATCTCGCGCAGTTCATCCGGTGAGTTGAGGATCTGGCCACCGGTGGGGAAGTCGGGGCCCTTGACGTACCGGCACAACTGCAACGTCGTGAGCTCGGGGTTGTCGATCAGGCGCAGGAGCGCCGTGCAGACTTCTCCCAGGTGGTGCGGCGGGATGTTGGTGGCCATGCCCACCGCGATGCCCATCGCGCCGTTGACCAGCAGCGTCGGCACGCGCGAGGGCAGCACCACGGGCTCGCTGCGTGTGCCGTCGTAGTTCGGGCGGAACGGCACCGTGTCCTGGTCGAGTTCGGCGAGCAGTTCGTCGCTGATGCGCGCCAGCCGGCATTCGGTGTACCGCATGGCGGCGGCGCTGTCGCCGTCGAGCGACCCGAAGTTGCCGGAGCCATCGATCAGGGGATACCGCAGCGAGAACGGCTGCGCCATGCGCACGAGCGTCTCGTAGAGCGCGCCGTCGCCGTGCGGGTGGTAGTTGCCCATGACGTCGCCCACGACCTTGGCGCACTTGCGGTGCTTGGCGTCGGCCGTGAGGTTCTGCTGCCACATCGTGTAGAGGATGCGCCGCTGCACCGGCTTGAGTCCGTCGCGCACGTCGGGCAGCGCGCGTGACGTGATCACCGAGAGGGCATAGTTGAGGTATCGGCTCTGGGCCGCCTCGTGCAGCGGGACGGCGGTTTCTCCGGGTCCGGTCGGCGGCGGGCCGCCGCCGTCAGGCGCATCGGGCAGGTCGAACAGGTTCGGTTCAGGAGGCATCGGGTCGTGCAGGCTTCAGGTTGCCGCGTACAAGGCTACCCGAAGGCGAATCGAAGTCGAAAGTCATTCGGCGTCGGGCGGCGAGACCCTCGCCATCCACGACGCGTAGGTGTCGTAGCCGACGACGGCCTGCCTGTCACGGGCGCGCGTCAACAATGCATCCGCGTCGGCGGCCGTGAGTGGTCGTCGCGACTCGAGGCGCGACAGGACCTGTGCGGCAGCGGCTTCGGCGTCTCGAGCCGCCACGTCCGAAAGCGCCGCGATGCTCCGCGCGGCGCCCCCGTCCTGCACACCCAGGTAGTGCGCCACGAGGTGGTGCGCGACGTCCTTGGCGTGGTGCTCCGACGCCTTGATGTTGCCGCGCCCCGTCACCACGTTGCCGACCCCGAACACGCCGGGCACGGGGCCGTATGCGCCGGTGTCCCAGTTGGTGTAGTCATAGAACGTGCCGCGCATCGCGATGCCCGGAATCGGCTCCGGCAGGCTGCCGATGGCGCTGACGACCAGCGGACTGCGCAGCTCGAACGTGCGGTCGGCGTGCGCGACGAACGAGCCGCTGTCGGCGCTGGTTTCCATGAAGCGGACACCGGCCACGTGCTCGTCATCGATGATCAGCGCGGCGGGAATCGCCTGAGCGCGCATGTGGAAGAGGAACTTCTCCTGCGCCTTGGTCAGCATCTTCCGCCGCACGAACTCGATCTTCGACAACTGCTCGGCCGTGGCGCCTGGCGGCGCGCTGGCCAGCGGCATGTCCTCGACGCGCCGCCGGTAGACCAGCCAGCTGTCCTCCACGCCCAGTTCGTGCGGATCGGCGATGCCATGCCGGCGGCAGAACGCGGGAATGCCTTCGTGTTCGAGTTCGTACATGGACGCGTCGATGCCGTGTTCGCGCAGCGCCCGCCCGTACAGTTCCAGCTGGAATACCTTCACCACGTCGATCGACGCCAGGCCGCCGCCGATGCAGATGGCGCCGGCCGGCACCTCGTAGCGCGGACCGCCGTAGCCGGCCTCCGGTGCATGGTTGAACCAGTAGATGAACGGGTTCTGGTAGACCAGGCCTCGATCCACCCAACGCTCGGCATCCGGCACGTCGAGCGGCCGGTCGCGCCAGGCGCCGTTGGCCAGCAGCAGCGCACTCCAGCCCCACGACACCACCTCGTCGAACTGCACGTCCGCGCCCAGCCGCGTGCGCGGCACCACGTGCACGCCCGGGCGATCGAGCCGTGCGTCGATGCGTCCGTACTCCATCCGCCGCTGGTCGCGATGCCAGCGCGGCAAGCCGTCCTCGATCTTCCCGTAGGGACGGGCGTTCTGTTCGAACACGACCACTTCCACGCCGTGCGTCGCGAGGATGTCTGCCGCCGTCGAGCCCGCGCAGGCGCCGCCGAAGATTGCCACCACGTGCCGGTTTCCGTCGCTCATCGCTTACGTGACCTCCGGGCGTGCCTGGTCGGGCGCGGATCGCCCGACGTCCACCACGATGCGTTGCCAGTTGCCCTGGCGGAACCGCGCAATCGACAGCACGCAGCGCGTCATGTGTCCCGCGACGATGGCCCGCCAGATGTCCACCGGCTCGAACGTGCCCATCCGCTGGAACAGCATGCACAGGCCGAGCGGCACGGCGACCTGCGAGATGATCGAGATGTAGAGCGGGCTGCGCGTGTCGCCCGACCCCTGCAGCGCGCCCGTGTAGGCCAATGCCACGGTGACGAACAGGCCCGAGATGGCGAGGTGCCGGAGCAGGCTGCGCGCGATGTCCGATGTGGTCCCGTCGTCCACGCCGAAGATGCCGAGCAGCAGGTTCGGCACGAGGAGGAACAGCAGGCCGACGCCGACTGCCACCGCGAACGCCAGGCGTGAGCTGACGCGCACCGCATGCCAGGCGCGTTCGACCTTGCCGGCGCCGAGGTTCTGGCCGACGACCGCGGCGGTCGCCCCCATGACGCCGACCGACGTGAACGTGATCAACGAGAAGAGCTCGGTGTAGCCGATGGCATAGGCGGCCTGTGCCTCGGCACTGTGGGGCAGCGCGCCGACGAAGCGCAGGAGCAGCACGCCGCCGATGTTCATGGCGACCCCCTGGATGCCGGTCGGCAGCCCGAACCGGAACAATTGCCGGATGATCGTCCAGTCCGGCCGCAGCGCGGTGAGCTTCGGCAGGTGAATCGCCGCGTCGGGAGACCGCATCGCCATGAGGCCGAGTGCGGCCACGATGAGTGAGGCCAGCACCGTGCCCATCGCCGCGCCCGTGGCGCCGAAGGCCGGAATCGGTCCGGCCCCGCGGATCAGCACGACGTTGAACACGATGTTCAGGGTCGTGAGGATGACACCGAGCCGCAGGGGCGTCCGCGGGTCGCCGGCGGCGCGGAACGCGCCACCGAGCAGGAAGAACGTGAGCAGCCCGATGCCGCCGAGGAACATCAGGCGCAGGAACGGCAGGGCCGTCTCGCGCACTTCGGGCGTGGCATTCACGAAGAGGAGCAGGCGCGGTGCGAGCGCGTACCCCACCGGCGCCATGACGACTCCGGCCAGGAACAGCGAGATCAGGAAAGCCTGTCCGACGGCGCGGTCCACCATGTCGCGTCGGCCCGCACCGGCGAAGCGCGCGACGAGGACGCCCATGCCGGCGTACAGCGAACTGATGAAGACGATGACGACGAGGAAGATCTGCCAGCTGACGCCGATGGCCGCGTTGGCCGTGTAGCCGACCAGGTGGCCCACCATCGCGTGGTCGATGATGCCCTGCAGCCCGCCCAGCGCGTTCTGCAGCATCGTCGGCCAGGCCAGGCGCCAGACGACGGACGCCAGAGACCCCTCGATGATCGAGCGGTCGAAATGCGCCGGGCGTTGCAGGGGGGGCATCCGGGCTACACGATAGCCCGACAGGCCCGATCGGTCGAGACGCGTTGTGGCACAGGTCGGGTGAGCGGAGTAGACTACCGGTTCTGTCGCGGCCGCCTGCCGCGCTGGCGCCTTTTTCGGAGACCCCGTATGTCCTTGTTCGATCGCTTTCGGCAGCCCAAGTGGAAGCATGCCGACCCGGCCGTCCGGCTCGAGGCGGTCAACGAGCTTGGCGACGACGCGCAGGATGTCCTGCGCACGCTCGCCCGTGAAGATGCCGACCCTGCGGTGCGCCGCCGTGCCGCTGCGCGCG
Source organism: Acidobacteriota bacterium (assembly GCA_023429845.1). GTDB lineage: Bacteria > Acidobacteriota > Vicinamibacteria > Vicinamibacterales > Vicinamibacteraceae > Luteitalea. The sequence goes on along the minus strand of JAEZCY010000231.1, from coordinate 746 downwards.
TGGAGGATATCGGCACGCTGGCGGCCGTGGCGCGCAGCGACATGGACGAAGGCGTCCGTGCCGAGGCGCGCAAGCTCCTGATCGATCTCGCCACCGACGCCGGCAACGAAGCCGAGGCGCTCGAAGCGCTGGCCGGCCTCGACGACGAGCGGGATCTCGCCGTCATCGCCCGCACCACCGACGGGGAAGCCGTGGGGCTCGCGGCGCTGCGACGCGTGTCGGCTCCGCGCCTGGTGGGCAGTGTCGCCGGGCGGGCGGTGGATGGCGGCATCCGCCTCGCCGCACTGGCCCTGATCACCGATCCGGCAGAGCGGTTGCTGGTGGCGCTCAACAGCGAGCACAAGGACGTGGCCCTCTCGGCGCTCGAAAGCCTGACCGACCGCGAGGTGCTCGAGCAGGTGGCCAACCGCGCCCGGAACAAGCTCGTGTCGCGGCGGGCGCGTGCCCGGTTGCGCGAACAGCAGCCGAGCGCCGTGGACGCGCCGCAGCCGGCGGGGGAACTGAGTCGGGAACGGCTGTGCGAAATGGTCGAGGGTCTCGCGACGGAGACTCGAGCCGACGCCATCCAGGCGCCGCTCGATGCGGCTGTGGACGCGTGGCAGCAGCTGGTCGCCGGCGACGACGATGCGTCGTTGCTGCAAACCCGGTTCGACGCCGCAGCGGCCGCGGCACGGGCGCGCTTCGAGCAACTGCGCGCGGAGGCGGCCGCCCTGGCCGCCGAGGCCGACGCGCGAGCGGCGCAGGAC
>JAEZCY010000077.1 GCA_023429845.1 Acidobacteriota bacterium | reverse complement strand
TTGGTGCTGTCGGTCGTGAACGACGCGCCCGACTGCGGCAGCGGCGCCGTGTTCGAGGTCTCCGCGAAGCGGCCCGCGGTGAAGAACCACAGGCGCGAACGCAGGATCGGCCCGCCGAACGTCCCCTCGTAGCTCTGGTTCACCTTGTCGGACTTGGTGATGTCGCGCTCCTTCTCGAACGGCGAGAGGGCCTGCCAGTCGTCATTGGTGAAGTTGCTGCGGAACGAACCCGAGAAGCGGTCGCCGCCGCTCTTGCTCACCACGTTGATGACGCCGCCCGAGAACCGGCCGTACTCGGCCGAGATTCCCGAGGTCAGCACCTGCGTCTCCTCGATGGCATCCTCGATGAAGAGGTTGTTGGCCGTGCCGAACAGGTTGTCGTTGACGTCCACGCCGTCGATCAGGAAGACGTTGTCGTAGGCGAATCCGCCGTTGATCGTCACCTGATTGGCGTTTGGCGTGTTCGTCGTCAGCCCCGGCGACAGCGTCGCAATCGCCGCCGGCGTGCGGCCGATGGGCAGCGTCTGCACTTCCATGTACTTGAAGTTGGCGGTACCGGACGTGCTCGTGACGAACGACTCGATCGGGTTGGCCGTCACATTGACCGTTTCGGTCTGGCCGCTGATGCCGAGCGTCGCATTCACCGCTGTCGGCGACCCGACGTTCACCGTCGCCCGCTCCTCGACTGGCGAGAAGCCGGACAGTTCGAACTTGACGGTGTACTGACCCGAGGGCAGCCCTCGGAGCAGGTACACACCGTTCTCGTCCGTTGTCGCCGTGCGCACGCCCTGCAGAGCAGGCGAGCTGGCGGACACGACAACACCGGGCAGCACTCCACCCTGCGTGTCGACCGCCGTGCCACGAAGCTCCCCCGTCTGCACGCCCTGCGCGACCGCGAGGGTCGTGCCGAGCATGCCGGCGAGCGCCGTCAGGCACAGACGCTTCCAGATATTCATAAATGCGTTCTCCTTGAATGATGATGCGAGATGACTCACGCAGGAGAACGAAGCGAGGTACGTGCCAGATTGGTGACGATTCGACCCAGCGACGTAACGCGCGTGATAACACGCACTTAAGAGTTCTAATGTCGTGCTTGCAGGCGCACTTGCCTTGGTTGTGAATTCACCCAATTGGATCGTGGGACAAGCGATCCGTTTTCACGGATCAACTGCTGCCACGCCGCCACTAACTGGCTCTACGTTCATCGCCTAACTTAAGTACGTGGAACCTGACTGAAGATAGATGAGCTCGACTTACGTGAACAATTCGCCCGTGAGGTGTTGTATTAACGAACAACTCGCGACACAAGAGCTAACTTAAGTCCCAGGCGTCGAGCAATCGACTCGGCGGGCTCGTGGGACGAAATGGAGAAAGCCACGTGCCGCCGGCGACGCTCAGCGCTCCACATAGTCGAGGTCCTTGCCGAAGGTTTCCTCGAGTCCCGAGAGCGCCGTCAGCGCGATCGCCAGCGACACGAGCCCGACGATGAGGGCGCTCTGCACGACGCCGACGTGGGGACGCAGCAAGCCCACCGACGACGTCAGCAGCACGACAGACCCCCTCACGACGTTGGGCACCGTCGTGGTCGCCGTCGCCCGGATGTTCGTGCCGAACTGCTCGGAGGCCACCGTCACGAACACGGCCCAGTACCCGGCGCCGAATCCGAGTGCCGAGCACAGGGCGTAGAACGCGGGCAGCGTGAACGGCGCGAGGAAGAAGTACACGGCCACGAACCCGGCAGTGATCAGCTGGAACAGCAGGACGACACGACGGCGACTGCCGATGTACTGGCTCAGCACACCGCTCGCGAGATCGCCGACGGCGAGGCCGAGGTACGCGAAGAGGACAGCGCGGCCGGCGCTTGGCGCCTCGGTCATGCCGAGCGCCAGACCAATCTCGGGCGAGAAGGTGATCAGGATCCCGATGACGTACCAGATCGGCACGCCGATGAGAATCACGGCGACGTACTTGCGCGCCCGCTCCCACGTGTTGAACAGCTGCAGCACGTTGCCGCGGCTCGGGCCGATCTGCTTCACGCGCTCGAACATTCCCGACTCGTACACACCGATGCGCAGGGCGAGCAGGGCGAAGCCCATGACGCCGCCGATGATGTAGGACACGCGCCACTCGAAGAGATCGCCGACGAGCGCCGCCACCACCGCACCGAGGATCCCGGTGGCCGCGACGATCGTCGTGCCGTAGCCGCGCGTCTCCTTCGGCATGATCTCGCTGACCAGGGTGATTCCCGCCCCCAGTTCTCCTGCGAGCCCGATGCCGGCAATGAAGCGCAGCCAGGCATAGGCCTCGACCGACTGGACCCAGGCGTTGGCCATGTTGGCGGCCGAGTACATGAAGATCGAGCCGAACAGCACGCTGAGCCGGCCGCGGCGATCGCCCAGCACGCCCCAGAGCAGCCCGCCGAGGAGCATGCCGGACATCTGCATGTTCAGCAGCCGCTCACCCGCCACGAGCAGTTCGTCACCCGACAACCCGAGACTGCGCAGGCTCGGGATCCGGACGATGCTGAAGAGGAGGAGGTCGTAGATGTCGACGAAGTAGCCGAGCGCAGCAACGACCACCGAGAGGGTCACCGCGCGCCGGCTGTCACGCGCGCCTCGCGCGCGCAGGGATGCCTGAGCCATTGGTGGCGCAGGATATCCTACGCGGCCGTCTTGGACGCCGGCCTGAGGCTTGCGACCCTGGCGCGCAAGCGGTGCCATCCCTCCGAGGCGGCAAGGTCCTCGAAGACCGAGTACGCCACGGGAGTGACAAGCAGCGTGAGCAGCAGGGAGAGCGTCTGCCCGCCGATCACGACGACGGCGATGGTCCGGCGCTCCTCGGCGCCGGGCCCCGTACCAAGGGCCAGCGGGAGCATGCCGCCCACGAGCGCCAGCGTGGTCATCAGGATGGGCCTGAGGCGGTCGCGGTTGGCCTGCATGATCGCCTCGAGTCGAGGCAGGCCGTGCGCGCGCAGATTGTTCATGTGATCGATCTGCAGAATCGCGTTCTTCTTCACGACCCCGAACAGCACGAGCAATCCCAGCGCGGAAAACAGGTTCAACGTGTTGCCGCTGGCCCACAGCGACAGCAGCGCGAACGGCACGGCCAGGGGCAGCGACAACAGGATCGTGAACGGGTGGATCACGCTCTCGAATTGCGCGGCCAGGATCATGTACATGAAGATCACCGACAGCGAGAACGCCCACAGGAACTCCGCGAACGTCCGTTCCAGTTCCCGGCCGCGGCCGCCGATCGTCACCGAATAGCCCGCCGGCATGTCCATGTCCAGCGCCGCCGTGCGCACCACCGCCAGACGGTCGGCCAGCGCATATCCCTGGGCGACGTTGCCGCGCAGGCGCGCATCGCGCTGCCGGTCGAGGCGGTCGATGCGTGAGGGGCTGCGCGACGATTCGATCGACACCAGGTTGTCGAGCCGGATGAGGCGGCCGTCGCGTGAGGGCACGAGCAGGCGCCCGATGGTCGCCACGTCCTGCCGGTCGGCATCGGTCAGCCGCAGCTGCACGTCGTAGTCGTCGTTGATGTCCGCGTCGCGGTAGCGCGTCACCTCCTCGTCGCCGCCGACGAGCAGGCGCAACGCCGTGGCCACGTCCTGCGTGTCCACGTCGAGGTCGGCGGCGCGCGCCCGGTCTATCTGCACCCGCAACTCGGGTCTGTCGAGCTTCAGCGTGGTGTCGGCGTCGATCACGCCGAGGTCCGGCGCCTGTTGCCGGAGCTGCTCGGTGAAGCGGGCGAGATCCTCGAGCACCGGACCCTGGATCGAGACGTCGATGTCGGACGGGCCGCCACCGAAGTTGAAGGTCTGGATGTTGCGCGGTCCGCCACGCAGTTCGGGGAACTTGCGGATGACCTGGCGCACCTGCCCCATGACGTCCCGCTGCGAGTAGTTGCCCTCGAACGCCTTCCAGGGGTGGAGCGCGAGTGTTTCCTTCAGCAACCGGCCGAAGGAGAAGAGCCGCTCCTCGTGCGGTGCGATGCGGATGTACATCTGCCCCTGGTTCACCGCGCCGAGGAAGCTGCCGCCCACCGTGGCCAGCACCGTGCGCACGCCCGGGATGGCGCGCACGTCCTGCTCGATGCGGCGCATCGCGTCGTCCATGGCGGCCACGCTCGTGCCTTCCGGGGCGTTGACGCTGACCTCGAACTCGGCCTCGTCGACGTCGCCGGGTACGTACTCCTGCTTGACGATCGTGTAGAGCGGCACCGAGGAGAGCGCGACGATCAGCCCGATCGCCATGACGGTCGCCCGATGGCGCATCGACCACGCCAGGGCGCGGGTGTAGAAGGCGTCGATGTGCCGGTAGAAGCCCTTCCGCGAGGCGGCCCCGTGCGAGTCCTTGTGCTTCTCCACCTCGGCTCGCAGGAACCGCGCGCTCATCATCGGCGTCAGCGTGAAGCTCACGAGCAGACTGACGAGAATGGCGACGGCGGAGGTGATGCCGAACTGGTAGAGGAAGCGGCCCGAGATGCTCGACATGAACGAAACGGGGATGAAGATCACCGCCAGGCTCAGCGTCGTGGCCATCACCGGCAGGGCAATCTCCGCGGTCGCGGCCTTGGCGGCCGCGAAGCTGTCGATCTTCTTCTCCTCCACCCAGCGGAAGATGTTCTCCAGCACCACGATCGCGTCGTCGATGACGATGCCCACCATCAGCACCAGCGCCAGCATCGTCACGCTGTTGAGCGTGAAGTCGAGAGCCTTCATCACGCCGAACGTCGAGATGACCGAGGCGGGGATGGCGATGCCGGCGATGACCGTGGAGCGCCAGCTGCGCATGAAGGCCATCACGACGAGACACGCCAGGATGCTGCCGAGCACCAGGTGCACGTTGATCTCGTGCAGGGCGTTGTAGATGTACCGGGACTGATCGCGGATGACGTCCACGCGCACGTCCCCCGGCATCTGAGCCTGCACGCGCGGCAAGGCGTCCTTGATGCCCTCGATCACCGCCACCGTGTTCGCCCCGGACTGCCGACGGACCTCCATGATCACGGTCGGCCGGCCGTCGAGCCGCGCCAGGCTCCGCTGCTCCTTCGTGCCGTCCTCGACGCGGCCGATGTCGTTGATGCGCAGCGGCACGCCGCCGCGCGTCGTGACGACGATGTCGGCGAAGTCGGCGGGCGTCTCCATGCGCCCCATCGTGCGCAGCACCCGCTCCTGGACGTCAGTGGTGACGTTGCCACCCGGAAGGTCCGCGTTCTGCCGCACGAGCGCATCGCGCACCGCGCTCACGGGGATGCCGTACGCGGCCAGACGCGCGGCATCGAGCCACACGCTGATGGCGCGCTCCTGCCCGCCGACGATGAGGATCTCGCCGACGCCCGGCCGTCGTTCGAGCTGCACCTTGGCGACCTTGTCGGCCAGCTCGGTGAGCTCGCGCACCGAACGGTTGCCCGAGAGGGCAATCGACATCACCGGCGTGGAGTCGTTGTCGAACTTGGCGATCACCGGCGGGCGCGCGTCGCGCGGCAGCCTGTTCAGCACCGTCGCCACGCGGTCGCGGACGTCCTGAGCGGCCACGTCCACGTCACGGTCCAGGTCGAAGGTGACGAGCACGAGGGACATGCCCTGCCCGGAGATGCTCCGCAACTCCGAGATGCCTTCGACCGTGTTGACGACCTCTTCGAGCCGCTGGCTGACGAGGACCTCGACCTCCTCCGGGGACGCGCCGGGGAGGATGGTCTGCACGCGCACGGTCGGCAGGTCGACCGACGGGAAGCGATCGACGCCGAGACCGAGGTACGCGGCCGCGCCGACCACCACCAGCGACAGCACGATCATGCTGGCGAAGACGGGCCGCCGGATACAGATGTCAGCGAGGGTCTGCATGTTTGCTGTCGGCCTTCGTCAAGTGGCCTTCGTCAAGTGGCCTTCGGCCGTTGTTCACCGGCCGGCGGCAATGCACGGCCGGTCATCGGGTCAGGGTGTGACGCGCACGGCCTCGCCATCCACGAGGTTGCCGGGGCGGACAATGACGGGCTGGCCCACGTCGAGCCCTTCCAGGATCTCCACGGCGTCGCCCTCGCGTCGTCCGAGCTGCACGCGCTTCTCCACCACCTTGCCGTCGGCGACGGTGAGCACCTTCTCGACACCGGCAAACGTGACGATCGCGCTGGCGGGAACGACGATGGCCTGCGCTTCGGACGCCACGATGATGTCGGCCGTGGCGAAAGAACCCGGGCGGACCGTGCCGCGCTCGTTGGCGACTTCGGCCTCGATTCGCAGCGAGCGGCTCTGCTCGTCGATGGCAGGACTCACACGCACGACCCGCCCTGCGTACGCGGTGGTATCGCCTTCGACGCGCACGTTCACCCGCTGCCCGAGCTTCAGGCTGCTGGCGTCGCGCTCCGGAACGTCGGCCTGCAGGCGGAGCGGGTGCATGCGCACGAGCGTGGCAATGGGGGTGCCGGCGTTCACATACTGTCCGGTGGACGCCGCACGCTCGCGGATCATGCCGGGGAACGGCGCCACGAGCGTGGAGTCGGTCAGCTCCTGGCGCGCCAGGTCGAGTTCCGTCCGGCGCTGCACGAGCAGCGCCTGCCGGTTGCGGACCTCTTCGACCGCGTCCTCGTACCGGCCGTCGGCGACCTTCAGAGCGGCGTCGGCCGAGTCGAGTTCCGCACGCGACGCGATGCCGCGCGCCACGAAGGTCTCGACGCGCCCATGGCTGAGCCGGGCTTCGTCGAGCACCGCGCGCGCCTGCCGAACGACCGCTGTCTTCTCGGGATCGACCTGATCGCTCGAGCCCTTCGGGTCGAGCCCGAGACGTGCACGCGCCTGTTGCAGGGCGGCTTCGGCCTGCTGGACACGTAGCTGGAAGTCCACCGGCGCGAGGCGGGCGATGGTTTGACCCGCCTCGACTCGGCTGCCAAGGTCCACCGCGATGGTCTCGATGCGACCCGCGACCTTGAACCCGAGCGCCACCTGGTCCTGGGCCGCCAGCGTGCCGGTGACGGTGACCGAACGTATGAGAGTCGCCTGCTCCGCCGGGCGCACCGACACGGCGGCGGCTTCCGGCGCGGCAGCGTTGTCACCCGAGCCCTTCGCGGCAGCAGATCCACCGCCACCGCACCCCGCGGCGGTCAGGGAGGAGACGAGCAGGCCGGCCTGCACCAGGCCGAGGGCACGATCACGGACCGGGCACGGGACTGCGATCGACAGACGTGGAAGGGCAAAGCGCGTCATTCGTCCAGACAAGAGTACGACGGACACCGCTCTGCTGCTTAGTCGTTCGATCGGCGCGGCGGGCACGGCCTCCTCGCGCACAGCCGCCTGCGACTCCCGGCCGTGGACCGGATGCCGGGGCGCCCGAGCAGGAGTCCGATCAGCCTCCTGTGCGGGACGCGCGGGCGCGGAGTGCCACCACCGTTACAATCAATCCCCGTATGCACCCCTGGCACGACATCTACGTCGACGACCATCTCATCGCCAAGACCTTCCCCGTCGTGATCGAAGTGCCGATGGGCAGCAAGAACAAGTACGAGCTGGACAAGGAATCCGGCCTGATGCGGCTCGATCGGGTTCTCTACAGCGCTGTCTACTATCCGGCCAATTACGGCTTCATCCCGCGATCGTTCTGCGATGACGGCGATCCCCTGGACGCGCTGGTGCTGGGTCAGGAACCGGTCCACCCGCTGACGGTGGTGCAGGCGCGGGCGATCGGCGTCATGCGCATGCGCGACGAGAAGGGGCTCGACGACAAGATCATCGCCGTCAGCACCCTCGACCCCGCCTTCAACGACTACAGCACCCACACGCAGCTGCCCGGCCACACCCTGCGCGAGATCAAGCGGTTCTTCGAGGATTACAAGACGCTGGAGAACAAGGCGGTCGAGGTCACCGACTTCATGGGCCCCGAGGATGCCGTGACGATCCTGCGCGATGCCCTGGACATGTACCGGCGGCTCCGGCGCGGAGAGTTGTACGGGAAGTAGCGGCCGGGTGGCGCGCCGCACAGGCACGCGCAGCTCCGCTCCGCCACAGCCACCGGTCCCACGACCACTGCAGGCGCCGACATGCTGACAGGCATCTTCGCGACATATCCGGACTGGGCACGCGGCGCCATCGCGGGCGCCGCAGTCGTGGGGCTCGCCTACCTCGTCGCCGAACTGGCGACGCGGACCCTCGTCACGCTCGTGACCCGAATCAACCGCCACCGCCCCGGCGACATGCACGCGCGCAAGGCGACGCGTGCGGCGCTGCGGGCCGTGCGGCTGATCCTGACGCTGCTCGTCGCCGCGACCCTGGTGTTCCCGGCGATGTCCCTCGTGGGCCTCCCGACCCGCGTCGGGCTCACCCCCGAGCGTCTCGCCGACTGGGCCGCCGGGTCTGGACTGCGCATCGCACTGATCATCCTGCTCTCGTGGCTCCTGGTTCATGTCGTGGGGCTGGTGGTCAAGCGCATGCAGGCCGACCTCGGCACGGCGACCACCATCGACGTCATCGAGCGCACCAAGCGGGCGCAGACACTCGGATCGCTGATCCAGAACACCGTCTACACGCTGGTGTCGGCGATCGCCGTGCTCATGATCCTCCGTGAGCTGGCGGTGGACATCACCCCCATCCTGACGGGCGCCGGCATCGTCGGGCTCGCGGTGGGCTTCGGGGCGCAGTCGCTCGTGAAGGACATCATCAGCGGCTTCTTCCTCATCCTCGAGAACCAGGTGCGGGTCGGCGACGTGGCCAACATCGACGGCACCGGCGGCTTCGTCGAGCGGATCACGCTCCGCACCATCGTCCTGCGCGACGAGGCCGGCACGGTGCACGTCATCCCGAACGGCAGCATCCAGCGGCTGTCGAACCTCACCAAGGACTTCTCGTTCTACGTGACCAGCATCGCCGTGTCGTATCGGGAAGACACGGACCGGGCCACGGCGGTGCTCGTACGGGTGGCCGACGGCATGCTCGACGACCAGCGCTTCGCGCCATACATGCTGGGCCCGCTCGAAGTGCTCGGCGTGGATCGCCTGAAGGAATCGTCGGTCGAGATCAAGGTTCGGCTGAAGACACTGCCCATCAGGCAATGGGTGGTCGGTCGCGAGTTCCTCCGCCGCGTGAAGCGGGCCTTCGACGAAGAAGGCGTGCGCATCGCGCTCCCGCTACGCAATATCGTCGTCTCGCAGCCGATTCCGGGGCTGGACCACCTCGACGAGGACACGTCGGACCGGCCTGCATGAACGGCGGCGCATCCGTCACCAGCAGGGCGCGCGCCATCACCTTCGGCCTGGCCATCGCCGTCGGTGCCTGCCTCCTTTTCCAGATTCAGTTCCTGCTGGGCAAGCTGATCCTGCCCTGGTTCGGCGGGTCGCCCTCGGTCTGGTCCACTGCGCTCGTGGCATTCCAGGGCCTGCTCCTGGCGGGCTATACGTACGCACACGTACTGGCCAGCCTGCCGACACGACGTCAACAGATCACGCGCCACGGCGTGCTCATCGCACTGGCGCTCGCGGTGCTCGCCTGGCGCGCGGGCACCTGGCCGTCTCCCGTCACGCCGGGCGACGCGTGGAGGCCAGACCCCGACGGCTCGCCCGTCGGCCAGATCCTCCTGCTGCTCGTCAGCGCCATCGGCCTGCCGTTCGTGCTGCTCGCGAGCACGAGCCCGCTGCTGCAACGGTGGTACGCGGACGCGATCGCGGACGAGGACGGAGGACGTGGACGGTCGCCGTATCGCCTCTATGCGTTGTCCAACCTGGGATCCCTGCTCGGGTTGCTGTCGTATCCCTTCCTCATCGAGCCGCGCCTCGACATCTTCCAGCAGGGACGGTGGTGGGCCGTCGGCTACGTCCTGTTTGCGATCGCCGCGGGCGCGGGCGCCCGCATGATGCGGTACGTGCCCGCCGACGCGGGCGAGCGGCCGGGGAACGATGCGCTCGAGGCCACGACGCCAGTGGCAACGCCCGGGGCCGGCGACGTGTTCCTCTGGCTTGCGCTGGCCGCGGTGCCGGCAGGGCTGCTGCAGTCCACCACGACGAAGATGACCCAGGACATCGCCGCGGTGCCGTTCTTCTGGATGGTGCCGCTCGCGGTGTACCTGCTGACGTTCGTCCTGGCGTTCGAGTACCCGCGCCTGTACCACCGCCACGTGCTGACGACGCTCGTGGCCGGCGGACTCATCGTCGCGCACGTGGACTGGTCGTCCACATGGGCGCTGCTGGGCGCCATTCTCGCGGTCCAGGCAGTCGCCAGCTTCGCGCTCCACGGCGAACTGGCGCGACGTGCGCCGCCGGCGCGGTGGTTGACGCGCTATTTCCTCGTCGTGTCGGCTGGCGGCGTGATCGGCAGCGCCCTCGTGGCATTCGGCGCACCGGTCGTCTTCGACGGCATCATCGAGTATCCGCTCACGCTGATGGCGGTCGTGCTCGTCCTCGCACTGGTGTACGCCACCGACGACCGCGGGGCGAGTTCGCGGCGGCTGGTGTGGCGCACCGCCGCTGTAGCGCTCACGGTGCTCGGCGGCGTCGTTGCCGGCAAGGTGGCGCTCGAATGGTCGGAGCTCACCGCCGACGCGGTGTTCACCTCGCGCAGCTTCTTCGGGGCGATCCGGGTGCGCGAGCAGCAGTTCGACACCGGGGAGCGGTACCGGCGCCTGCAGCATGGGACGACGCTGCACGGCCTGCAGTACCTCGACGAGCCGAAGCGCCGACAGCCGACGACCTACTACACGCCGTCGAGCGGCGTGGGTCTGGCGATGGGCGCCTTGTCCATCCTGGAGCGACCGGCCCGCGTGGGCGTCGTCGGCCTGGGCGTGGGCACCATGGCCGCCTATGGCCGCGCCGGCGACGAGTTCACGTTCTTCGAGATCGATCCGCAGGTGGTCGCGCTCTCCACGGCGCCGACACCGCTCTTCACCTACCTGCGTGAGTCGGCCGCGCACATCACGATCGTCGGGGGCGACGCGCGCCTCAGCCTCGAACACAGGGCGCCGTCGGGATTCGACGTCCTCGTGCTCGACGCCTTCAGCAGCGATGCGGTCCCGGTGCACCTGCTGACGCGCCAGGCGTTCGCGCTCTTCGCACGCCACCTGCGCGACGCACGCAGCGTCCTCGTCGTGCACGTCTCCAACCGCTACCTCGACCTCGAGGACATCGTCCAGGCCGGCGGCGCTGCGGCAGGATTCACCAGTGTGCGGCTGGAGCACGACCTCGTGGACAACGACACGGAGCGCACCACCTGGATGCTGCTGGCGCGCGATCCCGACGCACTCACCGTCTTCGGTCCGGCGTATCACGGGACGCGTGCGCCCTGGACCGACTCGTCGAGCAACCTGCTGGGTGTGCTCCGGCGCGAGTAGCGGCCGACAACAGGTGCGGCGTGCGAGACGGTTCCTGTACGCTTACGGAGTGTTGACTGCTCCAGAAACTCTCGAAGGCTGGTGCCTGCTGCACCAGATGTTCCGCGTCTCCTGGCCCGCGGTGACGCATGCCTCCCCCGAGCAGCGGGCCGAACTCGCCGCAGGGCTGCAGGGCTTCCTCGAACCGCGTGCGGACGGCGAGGGCTCGAGCATCGCGGTCGCGATGCTGGGCCACAAGGCGGACCTGATGCTGGTCCACGCGCGCCGGACGTTCGACGAACTCGTACAGGCCCAGTTGGACGTGGCGCGTCTGCCGATCGCCGAGGTGCTCGAGACCAGCACGTCGTACGTCTCGGTGGTCGAACTCGGCATGTACGAGATGACCGCGAAGATCCACGAACAACTGGCAGCCAAAGGACTCGAGGCCGGCACGGAGGAGTACCGCGCGGGCCAGAAGGAAGCGATGCAGGTACAGGAGGGGCGCGTCGCCGGCAGATTGTTCCTCGAGTTCCCGGAACGGCGCTACGTGTGCTTCTACCCGATGGACAAGCGGCGCGGCGAGATCAAGAACTGGTATAGCGCGCCATTCGAGAAGCGCGCGGCCATGATGCGCGACCACGGACACATCGGCCGGCTCTATGCGGGTCAGGTCACGCAGATCATCTCGGGGTCGATCGGGTTCGACGACTGGGAGTGGGGTGTCGACCTCTTTGCCGACGACCCCGTCGTGTTCAAGAAACTGATCTACGAGATGCGTTTCGACGAGGCCAGCGCCGAGTACGGCGAGTTCGGCCCGTTCTACACGGGCGTGCAGTTCGCGCCGTCGGAAGTCGCCGCCTGGCTGGACGGCCGGACGCCGGCCCTGCATCGGTAGAGACCGGTACCGCGGGTAGGGCGTGTCGACAGCGTCGCGCTGGGACAGGCGCCCTACCCCGACGCAGCTCACGCATCCGACTCACCGGGTACGCGCCGCCTCGAACCGCTCCGCGGCAACCGTCGTCCCGGACCGGTTCTGCTCGATGACGGAGATCGCGGCGACTCAATAGCCGCCGGCGGTCGACGGCGCGGCGGAACCGGCGCCCCGAGCCTCCTGCACGATCCTGACGCCGGCGCTGGCGCCGATGCGGGTGGCTCCGGCGTTCACCATCTCCTGCGCGCCCGACAGGTCACGCACGCCACCGGCCGCCTTCACACCCATCGCCGCACCCACGACGCGCCGCATCAGGGCGACGTCGGCGGGCGTCGCGCCGCTGCGGGCAAAGCCGGTCGAGGTCTTGACGAAGTCGGCGCCGGCCGCCTTGGCGAGGGTGCACGCCGTCACCTTCTCCTCGTCTGTGAGCAGCGCCGCCTCGATGATCACCTTGCTGAGGACGCCACCGCTCCGGCACGCATCCGCGACGGCCTCGATGTCGCGCTGCACCGTGCGCACGTCTCCGGACTTGAGCGCGCCGATGTTGATCACCATGTCCACTTCGGTGGCGCCGTCGAAGATGACCCGCCGGGTCTCGTACTGCTTGACGTCGGCCGTCGTAGCGCCGAGCGGGAAGCCCACGACCGTGCAGACCCCCACACGGCTGCCCCGCAGCAGCCGGGCGCACAGGGGAACCCACGTCGGGTTCACGCAGACCGTCGCGAATGCGTAGTCGCGCGCTTCCCGGCACAACGTCTCGAGCTCGCCCTGCGTGGCGTCCGGCTTGAGGAGCGTGTGGTCGATCAGGCCGGCCACCGCACCGGCCGGCGCACCGGACGCCTGCAGTCCGAGACGCGTGGCGCCCGCGTCGAGCACGCCGCGCACGCGGTCGGGGCAGCATTCGACGTGCAGGGCATGACATGCGCAGTGGCCAGCCCGCACATCGGTGTGCGTGGCGCGCAGCACTTCCTCGGTGATGATGGCGACCAGGCGCTCGACGTCGAGTGGGCTGTGGGGCATCGGTGGTTGGGCCTTGGGCCTTGGGCCTGGGGCTTTGAGTCAGCGTGATCGCGCGTTGTCGAGCCGTTCCAGCTTCACCAGACGGCGGATGTAGCGGGGTTCGCTCATCGCGGTGCCCAGGAACGTCACCGCGATCGCCAGCGCATCGCCGGGCGACACGAGGCTGGCGCCGAGAGCGAGCACGTTGGCGCCGTTGTGCTGCCGGGCGTAGACGGCGAGCGTCTCGTTCAGGCACAACGCCGCACGGATCCCCGCGACCTTGTTGGCCGCCATCGTCGATCCGAGCCCGGCGCCGTCGATGACGATGCCGGCGTCAGCCTCCCGTCGCGCGACCGCCAGACCGACCTGCTCGGCGATGTCCGGGTAGTCAGCGGGAGGCGGCGCACTTCCCTCTGGTCCGACGACCTGCACGGCGAGCCCGCGGCCGCGAAGCGCAGCCGCGAGGTGCTGCTTCAACTGCACGCCCGTGTGGTCGCTCCCGATGATCACACGACGCGGCTGCGCGACGGGCACGAGCTCCGCACCGTCGCCGTCCACCACCTGGTCGGCCCGGAGCACGGTGATGCGTCGCTCGCGCAGCGTGTCGGCCGCAAGCGGCGTCACGTGCCCCTTCGGGAGCAGCTCCACCGTGCTCCCCTCCGGCAGCATCCGGGCGTCGGCCTCCGTGATCATCGCGAATCGTGCCATGTGTGTGCTAGCCTGCGCCCGTCCAATGCCCCCCGGATCCGACACCCTGCCAGACCACCCCTCGCCGCTGCTGACGCAGGAGGCGATTGCCGAGCGGGTGGCCGAACTGGCGGCCCGGATCCGCGCTGATTATGCCAGCACCCGCGACCTGCACCTCGTGTGCGCGCTGAAGGGCGCCTTCGTCTTCTTCTCCGATCTGGTGCGGCAGCTCGATCGGCACGTCACGCTGGACTTCATCGTGGTGTCCAGTTACGGCAAGGCCACGCGGTCGTCGGGGGAAGTCCGTCTCATCAAGGACCTCGACACCGGGATCGAGGGTCGCGACGTGATCATCGTCGAGGACATCGTCGACACCGGTCTGACCCTCACCTACCTGCGCGACATCCTGCGCGCGCGGGGACCACGCTCGCTGAAGACGGCCTGCCTCCTCAGCAAGCCGTCGCGACGCGAGGTCGAGGTGCCGGTGGAGTACGTCGGCTTCACGATCGAGGATCGATTCGTGATCGGCTACGGCCTGGACTACGCCGAGAAGTACCGCAACCTCCCGTACATCGGCGTGCTGGACGCATAAGGGGTCAGCGGAGCGCGGCGCGAACGCGCTCGGCCATCTTCTCTGCGTCGGCGAGCACCGCGCGACGATCCAGCGTCCTGACGACGCGCTCGTGCATCAGGACACGACCGTTGACGATCGTCGTCCGCACGTCGCTGGCCTTGGCGGCGTACACCAGCTGCGCGACGGGATCGAACATCGGCTGAAGATGCGGCTGCGTCGTGTCGACGACGATCACATCCGCGCGGCGGCCCGTCGTCAACTGCCCGAGCCGGTCACCCATCCCGACCGCGCGGGCGCCGAGGCGCGTCGCCATGTCGAGCACCTGCGACGCCGGTGCGGCCGTCGGATCGTTGCGCACGACCTTCTGCAGGAACGCTGCCTGGCGCATCGCCTCGAACATGTCGAGGTCGTTGTTGCTCGCCGCCCCGTCGGTGCCGAGGCCCAGCGCCACGTCAGCGGCCAGGTACTGCGCCACCGGTGCGGTGCCGCTGGCCAGCTTCATGTTGCTCTCGGGATTGTGCGAGATGGCGGCGCGAGCGCTCGCCGCCAGCGCGATGTCGTCAGCGCTGAGCCACACCCCGTGGGCACCCAGCAGTCGCGGGCCGAGCAGCCCCAGCTTCGCGAGGTACGCGGTCGGGCTCATCCCGTGCGCCGCGATCGCATCGTC
>JAEZCY010000196.1 GCA_023429845.1 Acidobacteriota bacterium | reverse complement strand
GCGTCGTTCTCGTCGGCGCTGTCGATCGCGTCGGCGCGCGGCGCAACCGCGCTGGAGTTGCGCGCCGCGACGAGCCTGGCGCGCCTGCAGCAGGCGTCGGGACGCGAGCCGCTGGCGGCGGCGCTCGCCCGGATGCCTCAGGACACGGCGACGGCCGACCGGCTGGACGCCGAGGCGCTGCTGGCGGCGATGGGCTGACGCGCAGCCGCGCGCTGCAGCGACCACACCAGGTAGATGTACAGGCAGTCCACGCTGGTGGTCGTGATGCTCATGAGGTGCAGGAACGCGTAGTCGGCGTAGGCCGGGTGGATGTTCATGAAGACGGTGTTGGTGCCGGTGCCGAGCATCTTCAGCCAGGCGATCAGCAGCGACACCCGGGCGAGGTTGCCGAGCGCGCGCTGCTGGAACAGCACGAACACGTAGAGCACCGAGAGCGCGAAATTGAGCATGAACGCCGAGTTGGCGCCGATCGACGTGTCGAGCCCCGAGATCGCCATCGTGTAGAACGCCGCGCCGTGAAACACGGCGATCGCCACCAGCATGGGTTGCAGGTACGGATGGAACGCGTCGGTGCGCACCTGCTTCCACCCGTAACGGAGGACGCCCCAGAAGATGACGAGGTCGAAGAAGAACCAGATGCGGTAGCACCACACCAGCAGCGGCCCCATGTCCGTGGTGAGCGGGAAGCTCCAGGCGAACTCCCAGCCGATGTTGCCGCATACCGCGAAGATCGGCGCCTCGATGAACCGATCGCGCAGGATGCTGCGGATGTAGAGCATGTAGACGACCACCCACAGGTAGCAGCCGCCGGCAAACAGCAGGAGCTCCAGCGTGGTGTAGTCGGTCGTGTTGACCAGGCGACTCCAGTCGATCATCGTGCGACCCTCCGTGGGTCGATGGGCAGCGCGCCGCGCTTGCCGATACCCGCTCTCCGACAGCCGCTACCTGAACGCCGCTCCCCTCAGGTCGAGCCGGCTGAAGGGGATCGAGAACTCGACTTGGCCGCGTCGATCGAGGTCCACCATCCCCTGCAGGATCGCGTGTGCGAGGCGGCCGGCGAACGTCGTGTGCGTCCCGGCCCACGCCCCCAGGCCGAGCAGGTGGTGCAGCCACGCGCGCACAGCTCTGTGGCCAGGCAGCGGCCGCACGCCGACCCGGGCCAGCTCCTCGGGCGTCATCAGTTCGGTCATGCAGACGCGCGGCGCCATGCCGAGGCCGACCAGGCGCGCGGGCCAGGGCAGCATGTGACGCATCATCGCGAGGTTCTGCGCCGTCAGGGCGACGCCCATCGCGTTGGGTGCCGGCGGCGTCACGTTGTGGCGACGCACGTACGCCGCGTAGAACTCGGCGCTCTCGTCGAGGGTGGCTGGCACGAGGCTGTCGTCGTCCGGCCTGCCGTCGGGATGGATGCCCATGAGCAGCGCGAAGGTGCGCCATAGCGAATGGAACGCCTGGGCATCGTCGCGCTCGAGCGGCAGCCCGAGTCGCGACAGTCCGTCCACCACCAGGTACGAGAACGCCATGATCGTCGCCAGCATGTCTTCGTGGTTGACAGGGACGCCGAAGCGGGATTCGTACGCCGGGCGGTACTCGCGAGTGAGCGCGCGCACGCCGGCGTGCAACAGCCGCAACTTCTGCGCCGTGACGATGGCGCGTCCGTGCGGGCCGAACGCGGCGTGGTCGGAGATGTTCACCAGCAGTTGGACGACGCCCATCAACCGCTCGTAGGGGTGGTGCCGGAGGTTGCCCGAGATCGAGAGGATCTCGTTGAGGCACGGCGCGCCGTAGCCGCGCGGCAGGCTCGACGCGAGCATCACGACGACCGCCGGGAGCGCGTGCCGACAGAACACGCGGCCGCCGAGCTCGAGCTGCGCCATGTCGACTGGTGGCAGGCTCGAGGTGGCAGAGAGAAAGCTCGTGATCGCAGGCGGGCACGACGCCGGCAACGCGCACGCGTTGTCCTTGAGCATCGCGAACACGCCCGTCACGGCGGTTCTGCCACCATCGGACCAGAGCCGGGCGACGGCTGCGTCGGCGAGCGGATCGGCGCTGCGCCGCAGCCCGTCCAGGGATTCGTCATCGGACCACCGGGTTCCCGGCACCGGTCCTCCTCTCGTAAGGCGCCGCTGATTGTACGGCCGATCGCCTGAGGTTCGGACCGCCGTTCCGGTGCTGTGGTAACGTTCGCTCCGTTTCAGGAGTCCCGATGCATCGTCGTCTACAGCTGTCGCTGCTGCCGCTGCTGCTGGCAGCCACACTCGGAGGCGCGTGCGGCTCCTCCCCCACCGAGCCGGCCGCGCCGGCCACCGATTCGCCGGCGGCGCCGGCACGCCAGCTTTCCATGACACGCGCTTCCTTCGGCACGCTCCCGGACGGCCAGGCCGTCGAGGCCTTCACCCTGCGGAACAGCAAAGGCATGGAGGTGCAGGCCATCACCTATGGCGGCATCATCACCTCGCTGAAGGTGCCCGATCGGAACGGACAGGCCGGCGACGTCGTGCTCGGCTACGACAACCTGCAGGGCTATCTCGACAAGTCCCCGTTCTTCGGCTGCATCGTCGGACGGTACGGCAACCGCATCGCTGGCGGCCGCTTCACGGTGGACGGGCATGCGTACACGCTGCCGATCAACAACGGGCCGAACCACCTGCATGGCGGACCGCAGGGATTCGACAAGAAGAACTGGAAGGCCGAGCCGTTCGAGCGCGCCGACGCCGTGGGCGTCGTGTTCAGGCACACCAGCCCGGACGGCGACATGGGCTACCCCGGCACGCTCGACGTGACGGTGACCTACACGCTCACCGACGACAACGCGCTGAGGTTCGACTACGAGGCGACCACCGACAAGCCGACGCACGTCAACCTGACGCAGCACACGTACTTCAATCTCGCCGGCGCCGGCAGCGGGGACGTGCTGGCCCACGAGGTGCAGGTCGAGGCAGACCGTTACACGCCAGTGGACAAGGGCTTGATCCCGACGGGCGAGCTCGCGGGCGTCGAGGGCACGCCGTTCGACTTCCGGCAGGCGACCCCTATCGGCGCCCGCATCGACGCCGACCACCCGCAGCTCGCGGCCGGTGGCGGGTACGACCACAACCTGGTGTTCGCCCGGACGGGTAACGGGCTCGAGCGCGTCATCAGTGTGTACGAGCCGACAACGGGCCGGACGATGGACGTTGCCACGACGCAGCCGGGCACGCAGTTCTACACGGGGAACTTCCTGGACGGCACCATCACGGGCAAGGGTGGCAAGGTCTACGCCCGCCGTGCGGGCTTCTGCCTCGAGACGCAGCATTTTCCGGACTCGCCCAACAAGCCGGAGTTCCCGTCCACGCTGCTGCGGCCCGGCGACACGTACCGCCAGAGCACGTCCTACACGTTCGCGTCGAGGTGAGCGAAGGATGCTCGCCCGCCGGGCAGGGCCCGGCGGCTACGAACCGTACGTAGGCGGCTGGCCCGGTGTCACCTTACGTAGGCGGCGGGCCTGGCCCGACGCGCAGACCAGGCGCGCACCGCCCGCGCTACGGCTGTTTCGGGCGCTCGTTTCCCCACAGCTTGGAGCCGTTGCCCATCGACTTGCGCCACGCGTCGCGCCAGCGGTGGATTTCGCTCGGGCCGATGCTGGGCATGAGCTGTCGCGAGGTCCGGTCGGGGAATGCCGCGTACGGCTTGTGCGGTTCGGTCTGGTACCAGTACGCCACGGTCGCCAGGTCGAGCGTGAGGTTGTTGTCGTGCCCGTGCTCAATCGACACGCGCAGTGACTTCTGGAAGCGGACCGGATCGGTCACGTGGAAGCGGTACACGTGGGTACGCCCGAGCCAGCCCGTCTCACCGTTCACGCGCGCATAACCGAAGAACGGGTGCTGGTACAGCGTGTTCGGCGACCACGACGTGTTGAAGTAGTCCTCCGTTCCCGTGCCGTGCAGCGAGCCGGGCCAGGGCTCGCCGTCCACCTGGAAGAGGTCGTCACCTTCGCCGTACCACATCGTGGACGGGGAGTGGACGTAGTAGTTCATGCCCACGTAGTGTCCGCGTCCCTCGATGTCGGCCACCAGGAAATTGCCCTCGCCGGACGGGTTCTTGCCTTCCGGGCCCAGCAGTCCCCATTCGTTCTCGCCATACGATTGCGCGTCGGTGAGCTCGTGGTTGTACCAGGCGTGGAAGTACGGCGTGTCGGCAGGGAGTGAGGGCAGCTGCTCGTAGTCCACGTAGTAGTAGAACGCGTCGATCTGCCGGCCGGTGTCGTTCTCGATCTCGATGCGCGCCCGCGTCCGGAACGGCATCGGGAAATAGCTCACCAACGCGCGGCCCTCGCGCGGCCCGGCTGCGAGCGGCAGCGCCGCCATCGGATAGCTCTCGTTCCAACCCTGCCCGAAGAACTCGCCGATCGGCGCCTCCACGCTCGGCGTCGTCTCATCGTCCCAGAACATGCGCAGGACGATGTCGTGCCGGGACACGGTCGGCGGGGGCGGGGCGATGGTCACCCAGATGTGGGTGATCTGGCCCGGGCCCTTTATGTCGGCCAGCACGCGGCGTTCCCCCTGAGGAATGCGTTCGAGCCGGTCGTTGTTGCCGCCGCTCTTGTCGTAGCTGCTGACGCGCAGGCTTTTCACCCCTGGCTGGAGCGTGAGCCAGCCCTGCATCAGCGAGCCGGAAGATTGGGAATCGAGGACTGGCGCCGCGAGCACGACCAGCCCGATCACCGCAAGAAGGAGTTGGCGCATGCGGTGATCTACTGCCAAACGGCGGAAACACCAAGTGTGTTCTCCGGCGTGTTCTGTCGTCGGTCCCCCGCCGTTGTCACAAGTGGTCGTTTCCTGCCTTCCCCGATGTCCAGCACCGCCACTCTCCCGCACCCCGGCCGCCCCGTTGCCGAGACGGCACTCGTGAACCGCGTCCGCGCCGGCGATCCGGCCGCCGAAGCAGAACTGGCGCGGCGGTTCGGGCCGCGGATGCGGGCCTTGTGCCTCGCGCGCACGCAGCGGGCTGACCGGGCCGCCGAACTCGCGGACGACGCGATGATTGCGCTCCTCATCGCACTGCGGCGCGGCGCCCTCCGCGACCCGGTCGCGCTGCCGACCTTTGCCGCGGAGATCGCCCGCCACACCGTCGCCACGAGTTCGCGATGACGGCCTGCCCCCGCTATCCCCACGACGACATCCTCTGGCAGTACGTCAACGATGGCCTGCCGGAATCGATCCAGACGTCGTTCGAGGACCATCTGTTCGAGTGCGACGCGTGTCTGGCTCGTGTCGAGCGCTATCAGGCCGCGATGAAGGTGCGCGACGTCCCGGCGTTGCCATTGCCTGCGGCGGTGCTCCCGGGTGCGCCTGCGCACGTCCCCACGCACGGCCGCTCGGCGCCCGCTCACGTGATGCGGTGGGTTCTCCTGGCCGTCGCGGTTATCGTCGTGGGACTCGCTGCATTCGTCCTGCCCGGGGGGACACCGCCGCCTGCGCTGCTGCCGGCGGGCACAGGTGTGGCGCCGGCGACGCTGGTTCCGCCGGCTGCCTCGTCGCCGCCGAGGCTCCAGGTGGCGGTGCTCGCGATGGTGG
>JAEZCY010000068.1 GCA_023429845.1 Acidobacteriota bacterium | reverse complement strand
GGCCCGCCCGCCGGCCCCGCCGGTGGGCGGGGTCGGGCCGGCGGCCCCGCCGGCCCACGTTCCCGCGCTATGCTGCCGCCGACCATGCCGGCAGCACCCGATCAATCGAAGAAGTAGTGCACGAGTGCCGAGAAGCGCACGCCGCCGAGGTCAGGCGGGTTGCCGAGGTTGATGTCGTCGTCGAAGTCGTCGCCGGCCGAGAAGCTCAGTTCGCCGCTGACCTTCAGCCGCGGTACGGCGCGGAACCCGAACTCCGCGCCCACGACACCTGCGGGACGGACGTCCGTGTCGTCGTAGGAGCCGATGTCGGTGCGCAGCAACCGGATACCGCCGCCCGCATAGGGCCGCACGTTCAGGTTCGCATTGCCGAAGTCGCCGATGGCGACGATGACCGTGGGCTCGAAGCGCATGTAGTCCACATCGTCACCGGGCAGGTCATCGCCCGAGAACCCGAGATGGGCCTGTACGCCGAAGCGGTCGGTGAACCAGTAGCGGAAGCTGGGGCCGATCTCGAACTCCGAGAGGCCGGCCACGGCGCCGAGTCCCACCGCGCCGATGTTCGGGCCTGCTGCCGACGCGCGAGTCTGCACAGCCATGCGCGTGAAGGCGGGCGCCTGCGCGTCGTGCGGCGCGCCGACCCACGCGCGGGTCAACGCGGACTGCACCAGCACGTCGCCGACGCGCCCCGGCTGCTCATCGGCAGTCGCGAGCGACGGCATCAGCGCCGTGCAGGCGACCGTCAGGCCAGTAACACCAAGAATGCGAAACATGTAAGACCTCCCCGATCGTCGAATGGATCAGTAAGAAAGCGCGCACGAAGGCGTGCACGCGTCTGGAGGTTTGCAAAGGTCGGACCACTACCGGCCCGGGCTGCGTTCGGCGTCCCGGAGCTGCGCGAGCACGTCGCCGAGGCGGCGAATCTGCTCCCCGTATTGAGCCCAGTCGCCTGCACGCTGTGCGTCCATGGCGCGGCGGTAATGGTCCTCGGCCTGCTGCACGAGCGTGCGTTGGAGGGGCGTGAGCCCGGCGCCCACGCTGCCTGACGCGGAAGGTGCACCGGTCACGGAGCTGGCAGACGCCTCACCCACCGCGCCTGCGCTGGCCGCGCCCGGCACGGACGGCGTCCCTCCCGGTCTTCCCGTCAACAGAGACGCGGGTTCTGCAGCACGTTCGCGTGGCGGCGTGCTGCCGTCGGCCGGGAACAGGCGGTCAAGGGCCGCGCTGAGGGTCTCGGCCATCACGATCCGGTCCTGATGCGCCACGATCACCCGGTTGAGTTCGGGAATCTGCCCTCCGGCCGCGCGCAGGTACAGCGGGCGGATGTAGATGAGGGACTCCTCGATCGGAATCACGAGCAGGGTGCCCTGGATCACCTGGGAACCCTGCTGGTTCCAGAGGGTGATCTGCGGGGCGATGGCCTGATCCTGATTGATGCGGGCCACGACCTGCCGCGGGCCGAACACCACCTTCTGCTTCGGGAACTGGAACACGGCGAGCTTGCCGTAGTGCTCGCCGTCACTGCGCGCGATCATCCAGGCGGCGAGGTTGTCCTTCTGCCGCGGCGTGAATGGCAGCATCTGGATGAACTCCGCGCCCTGCTCCCCGGGGAGTTTCATGATCGTGTAGTACGGCTCCATGCGCACGGGCTGATCGCCGATGGCGATCGAGGGCACCTCCCACTGGTCCTCCTTGTTGTAGAAGACCGCCGGGTTCTGCATGTGATACGTGGCGAACAGGCTGGCCTGCACCGCGAAGATGTCCTGCGGATACCGCAGCCGCTCGCGCAGGGAGGTCGGCATCTCGTCGAGCGGGCGCAGCAGGCCCGGGAAGATGCGCGCGTACGTCTGCGCGATCGGGTCGGCCTGGTCCACGAGGTAGAAGTTCGTGTGCCCGTGGTACGCGTCGATGACGACCTTGACCGAGTTCCGGATGTAGTTGACGGTGGCGTTGGACGACGAGGCGCCGCCGTTGGCGATCGAGGTGGAGTACGGGTACCGACTGCTCGTCGTGTAGGCGTCCTGGATCCAGAACAGCCGACCGTCGGCGATGGCCAGGTACGGGTCCTGGTCGTAGGTCAGGAACGGCGCGATCTTGCGCACGCGCTCGCTGATGCGCCGGTAGTACAGCACGCGGCTGTCGGGGCGCAGGTCGTCGGAGAGGAGCGCCTTGCCCGACCCGAACCGTATGGCGAAGAGCATCTTCCGCCAGAAGGATCCGACAGGCACGCCGCCCTCGCCCTTGTACTCCGAGAACACGTTGTCGTCGCCGGACGGGTAGTGGAACTCCCGGGTGTTCGTGCGCACGAACACGTGATCGTTGGACAGTTCGCCGAAGTAGATCGACGGCTCGTCCACCTTCAGATCCACGCTCGATTCGGGCGGCAGGTTCTTGATGAAGAGGATCGGCAGCCCTTCGGGCGTGACCTCGTTGACCGGACCCAGCGTCAGGCCGTACCCATGCGTGAAGGTCAGCTGCTCGTTGATCCAGGTGCGGTTGGGCAGGCTCTCGGAGTTGAGCTCACGCGCCGACAGCATGATCTGACGGTACCGTCCGTCAATCGTGTAACGGTCGTTGTCCACAGACACGAAGTCGTAGTACGTGCGGATCTCCTGGATCTGCGAGAAGGTGTCGAGCAGCGGCTGGTGATCCCACAGCGGCACGTTGTCGATGGTGTCCGTGTTGCGCTCGAGATCCGCGCGCGTGAGCGTGACGTCGCCCGACAGCGAGCGCTCCTCCACCGAGTCGAGCCCGAAGGCGGCGCGCGTCGCGGCGATGTTGTGCTGGATGAACGGGGTCTCGCGCACCTGCTCGTTCGGCCCCACGACGAACCGCTGGATGGCCGCGGCGTACGCCGTGCCGCTGAGCGACACGAGCACGTACCCGCCGAGTGCGAGCGCGATTGGCCAGAGTCGCACGCTGAACGCCTGGTAGAGCGCGAGCAGCGCGCCCACCACGCCCACGCCGGCAAGCACCCGCAGCGCAGGAATCCGCGCGTGCACGTCCGTGTATGACGGCCCCGTGATGATGCCGGACCGCTGGAACAGCGTCTCCGGGATCTCGAGCCAGTCCCCGAGCGCCATCGACAGCAGCAGCAGCCCGAACAGGATGGAGAGATGCCGGCGCGTGCTCTCGGTGATGAACACGCCACGACCCATGCGCAGGCCGAGATTGCCGGCCAGCGCGTAGGCGGCGGCGGTGGCCATCACCGTCAGCAGCGCCATCAGGAAGAAGAGGTTCTGTACGAGCGACAGGAACGGCCACTTGAACAGGTAGAAGGCCACGTCGCGCCCGAGCACGGGGTCGGCCTGCCCGAACGGCACCGCCTGGGTGAACGCGAGATAGCTGCTCCAGCCGGACGAAGCGTAGCCGGCAAGCAGCAGCGCCGTGAGGCCGGAGACGAGCCACACGACTGGACGGAGTCGGCGTGGCTGCAGCGAGATCGTGCGCGGTCCCTCCGGCGTCACGACCACGATGTTGCGGAGCGGCACGGCGCTCAGTGCGACGAAGAGGTTGAAGGCGAGAAACGCCCCCGTGGCGAGGAACACGGCCGTGCCGAGCGCCGAACGGGTGGTCAGCGACTTGAGGAAGACGCGCTGGTAGCCGACCTCCCCGAACCAGAGCCAATCCGTGTAGAACTCGGCAGACGATGGGATCGCCATCAGCAGGAACAGGCCGAGGGCGATAATCGGTGCGCGGGGGATATGTCTGAAAGGCATGACGGACCCCGCTATTGTAGGGCGAGTCCGTCAGCCGCCTCCCGTACTGCGAGCCAGGCGTCGTGTACGAGGCCCGCATGCAGCACCGCGCCCGTGGGCTTCATGCCGAGACGACGAGCCACTCGCCGCGACGGTTCGTTCTCCGGCCGGATCAACGCCACCACGTCCGTGACGTTGGTATCCCGGAACGCGAGCGCGAGGCACGCCTGCGCGGCCTCGGTCGCGAACCCCTGATGCCACGCGTGCCGCGCAAAGTGGTACCCCAATTCGAGGCGGAGCTGTCCGCCGAAGGCCCGCAGCTGGAGACCACAGTCGCCGAGGAACACGGACGAGCCGTCCCGCTCACGGAGCACGGCCCACAGCCCTGAGCCGTGCACCCGATAGCGTTCGATCGAGCGTCGGAGCCACTGCTCGCTCTCAGGCAGGGTCATCGGGCGAGGGAACCAGGCCATCACCACCGGGTCGGCCAGCATGGCCGCGACCTCCGGCAAGTGGCTCAAGGCCAGCGGCACGAGGACGAGCCGCCTGGTGCGCAAGGGGAGCCTGTCATTGAGCGTCAGCGGAAGCAGCATGGGGTGGCACGGACGTCTCACCGAGACGTCCGTCTCCTCGCAGCCGACCTGTCCACCCCGGATGCCCGTGCAAACGGCGATGGCGTCTAACTTCTTGGACCGCCAGCCAGCGACTTCAGGTACGCGAGCCCTGCAGGCACGTTCTTCTCGGGCGTCGGCGACTCCTCCTCGATGATGTGCCACTGCACCCCCGTGCCGCGAGCGGCCTCCACCACACCCTTCACGTCGACCTCGCCAGTGCCGAGCGCCACGCTCGTGTCATCGGGAGCGTGCCCCGTGAAGTTCTTCGCGGTGCCCGGCTTCATGTCCTTCATGTGCGTCAGGACGAACCGGTTCGGATGCGCCTTCAAGAGGGCCACCGGGTCGGCGCTGCCGTGGTGCGCCCAGAAGATGTCGAGCTCGAACTGCACGAGTTTCGGGTCCGTCTGAGCGAGGATCATGTCGAACAGCGTGCGCGTGCTCGTGCCCGGCGCGAACTCGAACCCGTGCGGGTGGTAGAAGAACTGCAGGCCGGCATCGGCGGCGTGCTTGCCCGCCGCGTTGAACGCCGCGATCGCCGCACGCGCGTCTGCCTCGTCGAATCGCCCTTCGTGCGGGAACCACGCGTTGCCGATGTACTGCACCCCGTAGAACTTCGCATCGTCCAGCAGCTTGGCCGCATCGGTCGGGCTCGCGAGCTGCTTGATGTCGGTGTGCATCGAGACCGCCGTCAACCCGGCCTTCTGCAACTCCGCCTTGAACTGCTCGCGCGTCAGGCCATAGGTGCCGGCGAGCTCGACGTGCGTGAAGCCCATCTGCTTCACCTGCGCGAGCGTTGCCGGCACGCCCCTGGTCTTGAAGCTCTCGCGGAAGCTGTAGAGCTGAAGCGCGATCGGGTTCTTGTAGAGAGGTGCCTGGGCCACCGTCATCGACCCGGCCGCAGACATCACGGGTTGCTGCGCGACGGTGCCGAGACTCACGAGCGCAGCGGCAGCAGCCGCGGCGAACAGGGAGTGCGTGAAACGCATGGACGCTCCTTTGGAAAGCCAGACCGCAGTATACCCACCCCTCGAGTGGCGGTGGGCGCCTGTTCCAGCGTTCGCCTTGCGCCCACCTGTTCCGCGTCAGTGGCCTTCGCAGGTGGGCCGCGCGCCACCACGGATGCGCCTCGTGACGACCGTGTACCGTAGAAGCGTGCGAAGGATTCATCACGTGCTGGCCGTCGTCATCCTCCTGCTGAGCCCGGCATTCGCGGCGGCGCAGGTGACCTACGGCGACGATGGGCTTGAAGTGCACGGCCCCGACGACATCTTCTCGGCGGTCGTGGGATGGCGTAACCAGATTCGCTTCACCACCCCGTTCACGTCGACGCCGGAGGACGCAGACGACTTCGACGGCCGCACGGTGAACGAGTTCGCCCTGAACCGGTCGCGGCTCAAGGTGCAGGGCCACGTGCTGTCGCCGCGTCTCACCTACACGTTCCAGGGCGACTTCGTCGAGGAGCGGGTTCGCGATCTGAACGTCAACTACGAGGCTCGTGAGTGGCTGCAGCTTCGGGGCGGCTGGTGGAAGGTCGAGTACCTGCTCGAGCGCATCCAGTCCTCCGGCACGCAGCAACTGGTGGACCGCTCGATCCTTGATCGCTGGTTTGCCGTTGGTCGACAGGTCGGCGTGCAGGTGCACGGACGTGTCGGCGGCCAGAGTGCCTGGGGCGGTCATTACTACGTCGGCGCGTACCGCAACGTGGACGTGGACGTCGCCGGCGCTGCGCTGCCCGTCTGGCACGCGCGCTACGAATGGTCGTACGCGGGCCGCGAGATGGACGATCGCGAGCAGGGTGACCCCGACGCGGAGCGCGAGCTGCGACTGACGGTCTCCGGAAGCGCCCTGCGTACGGAGGGGGCGCACGCCTTCTATTCGGGTTCAGGGCTTGGCGCCTCGCTGCCGGTGCCGGGTCTGACCGACGAGGACCTCCTGCCGGAGACCGCCGATCGGTATCGCACGCACCAGTACGGTGGCGATGCGGTGCTCAAGTGGCAGGGCTTGTCACTGCAGGGGGAACTGCACCGCAAGGAGGTGCAGGCGACCAGCACGGGCGAGGAGCGCACCCTGCTGGGCGGGTACGTGATGGGCGGCGTGCTCGCGTCTTCTCTCTGGTCCCGCGCGCCCAGGCCCCTCGAGATCGTGGCTCGCATCGCGCTCGTGGATCCTGCCAGGGAGTCTGACGACAACCTGCAGCAGGAACGTCTCCTCGGCGTGAACTGGTACCTCCAGGGGCATCGCAGCAAGATCACCGCAGACATCGGTCGCCTGCGCTACGCGACGCCAGCCGCCGCGCGCGAAACCGATCTCCGCACACGCGTGCAGTGGGAGTTCACCTTCTGAAGGACGAACGGGGAGGAACAACGACGGGTAAGTAACCGGAACGATTTCGTGCGTCGCTGATCGTGTTTGCGGGTATGCTGCGGCCGCAGCTCCTACAGAACTCCTCGCGTGTTGCCGACAACTCACGCAAGGACACCATCTGCCCGCGTGGACGCGGGCCCAAGTGCATTGGAGGCACGATGGACGACGTCAACGAAACGATCGACGCCAGCGGCAGCGACACACTCGATTCGGGAGCCGCAACCGCTGCTGCGGCCGCCGCCGCGCCGCCAGCCGGGCGCCGCGCCCCGGCGCGCAGGAAGACGACGAAGAAGGCGGCTCGTGCCGCGAAGAAGTCGACCGCGAAGACGTCCGCGCGCAAGGCGAGCAAGGCGACCGCGAAGAAGGCCGCCCGCAAGAGCGCGAAGAAGACCGCGAAGAAGTCCGCCAGCCGGGCCGCTTCCCGGACGACGAAGAAGACCGCCACGAAGTCGGCAAAGAAGTCGGTGAAGAAGGCCACGAGGAAGTCCGCGAGCAAGTCCACGCGGAGAGCGGCCAGCAAGGCCACGAAGAAGGCCGCCCGCACCGCCAACAAGTCGGCGGCCAAGCGGAGCGCCCGCTCGGCCGGCGGTGCCGCGAAGAAGGCCAGCCGTGCCACGGCCACCCGGAAGACCGCGCGCAAGTCGGCGGCGCGCAAGCGCGGCGCGCGACGCGGGTAGGACCTTCGTCATAGAAGGCCGCATGACAGGCGCGGCGCTTGGCTGCGCCCGTCATGCGTGACAGCATTCGGCTCGTACATCCGGAGCGGCGCGGCAACGCGCCCGGCAACCCCGGCAACACGCCAGGGTGCCCGGATGCCGGTGCGGGTTCGCCCGCTCGGCATCGATGTGGCGATGGCAGGCCTGCGCGTGGCGCGCGGCCTCGATTCCATCGCAAGCGCGTGTTCATGCCCCCTGGCATGGCGGCCCTCCGGACACATCAGCGCAGCACCGAGGAGCCGTCATGTGTCTCGACCCCCGTCCCGATCGCGTTCGTCGCATCCGTTCCATCCGCCGTTCCACGCCGCTGCCGCGCCTGCTTGGCGCGACGCTCCCGTCATCGTCCACGCTTGTCGTGCGTGGTCCGGCGCTGCGCGCGCTGGAGCGCCTTGCGGGTGAGGACGACCTGGAGGCCCGTGGCTGGGTGGTGCTGAGCCGCCAAGCGTAAGGCACAGCTTGCGTGGTCGCGGGCCGTGCGGCAGGCTGTGCTGGTGCGTGCCCTGTCGCGGCCCTGGCTGGCCGTCGCCGCCATCGTCCTGAGCCTCACGCTTCACCTGTCGGACGGCTTCTACCACGAGCCGACCCTGGCATGGCTGGCCCTGGCATTGGCTGCGGCGGTGCTCGGCGTGGCCGGAGTCCGCTGGCCATGGCGCCGCGAGCAGGACGACGGCGACGCCGCGACGTCTGCGCTCCTGACGGCTGGCCTGCTCGTGAGCGCGGTGGCGCTCGTGACGCGGCCCCTCGCGCGCTACATGGCCGACCCCAGGCCCTGGCGGCACCCCGAGCTGCTGATCGTCGTCGCCATCGCGGCGGCCGTCGCGCTGTCCGCAGCGGCGACCAGCCGCGCAACTGCGCGCCGGCGCGCAGGTCTGGTGCTCGCCGCCGTTGCGCTCTGGCTCGGAGCGTGGACCATCCGCGAATCGCCGCGCCCGCACATCGACGTCATTCCCGTGCACACCGACGCCTTCGCGGCGCTCGCCCGCGGTCAGAGCCCGTACGGCATCACCTTCGATGACATGTACGGGCCCAACGAGCCGTTCTATTCGCCGGAGATGCGTGATGGCAAGCGCGTGCTGTTCGGCTTCCCATACCCGCCCCTGAGCCTGATGCTCGCCTGGCCGGGCCATGCGCTGCTCGGCGACCTTCGGTACAGCGAGGCGCTGGCGCTGTCCATCGCGATCCTGCTTCTCATCTGGATCGGGCGCGATGTCGGCGTCCTCTGTGCCGCGGCGCTGCTGCTCGCGCCTCGTCTCGTCTTCCACCTCGAACAGGGCTGGACCGAGCCCTTCCCGATCGTGCTGATCGTCGCCACGGTCGCCACCGCGCTCCGGCAGCCGTCATGGGGCTGGCTTCCGCTCGGGCTGCTCATGGCGTCCAAGCAGCACATGGTGCTGGCGCTCCTCTTCGTGACGATGCTGGTGCCGCGCGCCCGGGCGGATGCGGGCGCCCTCGTACATGCGACATCGGTCGGCAGGTTCGCGCTGAAGGCTGTTGCCGTGGCGGCGGCGGTCACCGTGCCCCTCGCCCTGATGGACGTGGATGCGTTCATCCGGTCGGCGGTGCTGCTGCAGTTGCGCGAGCCGTTTCGGCTGGACTCCCTCAGCTTCACCCGCATGTTCGTCGCGTACGGGTGGCCCCTGGACAAGCACGGCGCGCTCTACGTCTCGCTCGTGGCCGGAGCCACCGCGCTTGGGCTCGCCTGGTGGCGGGCGCCGCGCAGCCCTGCCGGCTTTGCCGCATCGCTCGCGCTGAGCTGCTTCTTCCTGGCGGCCTTCGGCAAGAAAGCGTTCCTGAACTACTACTTCCTCGTGTTCGCGGCGCTGCTCACGGCGATCGCGGCGGCCCGACCGCGGGCCCCGGCGACGGCCGTGACGCCGGCGGGGCAGGCGCCGCTGCAGCCAGAGCCTCGTACGCCTCAGGGCTGATGCGCCCCCAGTAGTTCGCGTACAGATCCTCGGCCTGCTCCCGCTCGATGTGCGGAAGGCCCTCGAGAATCGTCGTGCGATGCGGCTCCTCGAACTCGGGGCCACCGACGACGATCACGCCGAAAAGAGGGTCGGTGTCGAGGCCCTCGGCCGCGCTTCGGGACCTGGCGAGGGCGCGCAGGGCTTCGATGCAGCGCGAGACGTGGTGGCGCTTGGGGTCGCTGGGCGTGCCGGTTGGCAGCCCACCGCTGCGTGCGTCCTCGAGTGCGATCAGCAGCGTGTCCGTCTCGATGACGCAGGGCAGCCGCATCGGCCCGTCCACCAGTGCCACCTCGCGGGCGGCCGGCCCGTTGAGGATCCGGCCTGGGGCACGCAGCGCGCCCCAGTGGACCTCCTCGAGCTGCTGGAACATCGCGCGCAGCCAGCCGCCGTGCGGGTCGTTCTCGATCAGGGCGTGCGTGATGTCGCGCAGCGGCGTCATGCGCGCAGCCTAGCACGCTGGACGCGGGCCTCGAACGAGGGTCGTCGCGGGTCGCCTCATCGTTCCAACGAGGCGGTCGTGAGGCTCGGGCTGGTCGCTACGGCAGACGCGCGCTCCGCGCCCTCGATGTGGTCGCCGAGCACGTCCTCGACATACAGCCGCTGGACCAGGACGCTGAGCACCACGATGAGCGGCGTCGCGAAGATCAAGCCGACGGCGCCGAGTGTGACGCCCAGGAACAGCTGCCCGGCAACGACGAGGGCTGGCGGCAGGTTGTCGGCCCGCCGCATCACGTAGGGCTCCAGCGTGTAGCTCTCTGCCGTCTGGATTCCGAGGTACAGCAGGCCCACGTACACGGCGTGCATCGGGCTCTGCATGAGCGCCAGCAGCATCGCCGGCACCGCGGAAATGAGCGGGCCGAAGTTGGGGATGAACGTCAGCAGCCCCGCGAGCGCCGCGAGCGCGAGTGCGAGCGGGATGCCGAGCGCCATCAGCCCGATCCACGTCGTCACGGCCACGACGAGCATGAGCGCCGCACGTCCGACGAGCCAGCGCTGGAGACTTTCGCCGAGTTCGCACATGACCGCGCCCAGACGGGGCCGCATGGCGATGGGAAACAACCGGACGAGGCCGCGGCGGTAGACGGCGGGTTCCGCTGCCAGGAACAACCCGACGAACAGGATCAACACCATGTAGCCGGCGATGGTGACCGTGCTCGAGGCCCAGCGCATGACGCTCTGCGCCGCGGGCGCCGCCGCACCGGCCGCCTGTCCCGACCCCGCGAACTGGGTCAGGAAACGTTGTCCGAGCGGGAACTGCGACAGCCGGTCGCGGGCCTGCGCGGCCGCTTGGGGCAGTGCGTCCAGCAGTTCCGAGGCCTGTGCCTGAAGCGGATTGGCGAGGAGGACCGCACCACCGACGCATGTCGCGAGGATGGCGAGGCAGACGATGGCAAGGGCAGCCTTGTCGCCCATCGGCCGCAACCGCTGCAGCGCCTGCGCGAGGCTCCGCAGGAGCACCGCGAGCAGCACGCCCGCGAACGTCACGAGCAGCGCCAGGTACCCGCGCCAGACGAGCAACGCGAGCACCGCCGCGCCACCGACCAGCGCCAGGACGATGAGCACCCGGCGTACGAACGGCGAGTCCACCACTGCGGTCATGGTCGGGTGCCATGCATCAGCCGCGCCAGACCGCGGCTCACTGACGTGCTCGAGGCCAATCGCGCGGAGGCGACGGCATGGTGGTGCCGCGGGGAGGGGCCCTTGGAGCGACAAGGGACACCGGGACGCCGAGCGCAGGTCCGTTGCCCTACGTCGTCAATTCGTCCGCTCGTCCGTTTCTGCTACCGGACCCCGGCGGATCAGACATGCCGGCGAGCTCGTGGGGCGGTGCGCGAACGGCAGGACGCGGCGGTCAGGCGCGGAACAAGCTTTCGCGCAGTCGCATGGCCAGCGTCGGCGCGCGCCGTGTCTCGTCCTGTTCGAGCGTCGGCGCCTCGGTGGCAACCCGCTCTGCGAGTTCGAGCGGCAGGCCCAGGTGCACGACGTACTTGCGGAGTCCGCCCAGGAAGAAGGCCGCGTTGTAGAACGGCGTCAGCTCCGCGCGCTCGAGCGCGCGCACCTGGCTCGTTGACAGCAGCAGCGCCCTGGACACCTCGGCCACGCTGATGCCGCGCTCCTCGCGGGTACCGGCGAGCAGGTCACCGAGCTCACGGCAGGCACGGGTGTCCAGCAGCGGCATGGGCGGGCGAACGACAGGGGAGGAGATGGCCAACGTTCGGACTCCTGAGCGCCCAAATCTACTTGATCTGCGCAGGACCGCAAGCCCTTGACATTGCCGGACGGCCGGGAACCTCGTCCGGAATCGGGCGATCCGGCCGCCGACGTGGCTGTTTCCTACGGAATCGGCCGATTCTGCGTGCGCTTCAGGCCTCGGAGAACGTGCATGCCTCGCGGTCGGTCCTCTCGCCGCGCCCCGGTTCCGCCGTCACCCGGCTCGGGAACAGTTACCATCCCAAGGTGAACACCGATTCCGCTCAGGATGCACCCGCCGGCTTCGCGGCGCTGGGACTTTCCAAGCCGCTCGTCGCCGCCGTCTCCGCCCTGGGGTACGAGGAACCCACGCCAATTCAGCGTGAGGCCATTCCCGTCCTTCTCAGCGGGCAGGACGTGCTCGGCATGGCCGGTACCGGCACCGGCAAGACCGCGGCCTTCGCGCTACCGATGATCGAGACGCTGTCGCGCAAGGGCCCGAAGAGCCTCGGTCCGCGAGGCCTGGTGCTCGTGCCCACCCGTGAACTCGCCATGCAGGTGGCCGAAGCGCTGCACAAGTACGCGCGCGGCACCGACCTCACGGTGGCGCCGCTCTATGGCGGCGCGCCCATGGACGTGCAGGTGCGCGCCCTGCGGCGCGGCGTCTCACTCGTGGTCGCCACACCCGGCCGAGCCCTCGATCATCTCCGGCGCGGCACGCTCGACCTCGCCGCCCTGCGCATCGCCGTGCTGGACGAGGCCGACGAGATGATCGACATGGGATTTGCCGACGACATCGAGGCCATCCTCGCCCACGCGCCAGACGAGCGACAGACGGCGCTGTTTGCCGCGACCATGGCGCCCCGGCTCGAGACGATCGCCGGGACGCACCTGAGCGATCCGGTTCGCGTCAGCATCGCCAAGGAGAAGCGGCCGGCCGGCAAGCTGCCGCGCATCCGTCAGGTCGCGTACCTCGTGCCACGCATGCAGAAGACTTCCGCGCTGGGGCGGGTGCTCGACGTGGAGACGCCGACCTCGGCCATCGTGTTCTGCCGCACGCGCACGGAGGTGGACGAGCTGACCGACACGCTGGCCGCGCGCGGATACGGCGCCAAGGCGCTGCACGGCGGCATGGAGCAGAAGGCCCGTGACCGGGTGATGCAGATGTTCCGCACCGGGCAGGCCGACGTCCTGGTCGCCACCGACGTCGCCGCACGCGGCCTCGACATCGACCACGTGTCGCACGTCGTCAACTACGACTTGCCGATGACGCCGGAGGTGTACGTGCACCGCATCGGCCGCACGGGTCGAGCCGGCCGCGACGGCATGGCGATCTCGTTCGTCGATCCGCGTCAGCATCGGGCCCTGCGCCAGATCGAGGGCGCGACCCGGTCGAAGATCGAGATCCTGCCGGTACCCACCGAGGCTGACCTGCAGGCTCGGCGTCTGGACACCACGTTGGCGGCGGTGCGGGCGCAGATCGTCGAGGGCGGACTCGAGCAGGCCCGCGCCGTGGTCGAGCGGCTGGCGCAGGAGCACGACGTGCTCGACGTCGCCGCCGCGGCGATCCGGTTGTTGCACGACGACCCGATCGGCCGCCCCGGCGCGCCGGCCCGGCCGGCCAAAGGCAGCCGGGGCGCCTCGAAGACCACCGAGGGGCCTTCGCTGGACGACGCGCTCGCCAGTCAGGAGCGGTCGAGAGCGTCGCGAGGCGACGACGAGCGGCCGCGCGGTCCACGGTCGGCGCGCGGGCCGCGAGGGGCATCCGGACCCCGGGCGGTGCTGCACATCAACATCGGCAAGTCGGCCGGCGTCCGGCCCGCCGACCTGGTCGGCGCGATTGCCGGCGAGGCAAACGTCGACAGCGGTGTCATCGGCGCCATCCGCATCGGCGACGACAGCTCGCTGGTGGACGTGCCGGCCGCACTCGCCACGCGCATCATGATTTCCCTACGCAACGCCAAGGTCCGCGGCCGCCGCGTCATGGTGCGCAAGGATCGGGACGCGTAGGCGTCGGACCTCGTCCGGCCGGCCAGCGATCGGCGACGACCTCAGACCGTGTAGGCGAGCCGATACACCAGCACGATCAGCACGCCGATGACCAGGCAGGCGCCCGAGAGCATCACGTAGCCGTTCCCCAACTGACGCTCCCGGCGCACCGTCTTGCTGGGGACATCGGGACGCACGTCGTCGCGGGCTGCGTCCTGTCGCCATCGGCCACCCGCCAGCGCGGTGGTGGCCGCCGTCGCCAGGAAGCCGGCAGACAGCACCAC
>JAEZCY010000155.1 GCA_023429845.1 Acidobacteriota bacterium | reverse complement strand
ATCCTGCGCGAGCTCGGCGTGCCGCTGACCCCCCGCCTCATCCCCGCGCTCGTGCCACTCACCCTGCCCGATGGCGACCCTTTGCGTGCGCTCTCCGGCCTCGCGACCGATGTCGTCCTGACGGTCGTGTCGGGGACGGGGCGTCACCTGCGCCGCGTCTCGGGCGCGCTGCTCTGCACGCATCTCGGGGTCTCCGGGCCGGCCGTGCTGGACGTGAGCCGGCATTGGCAGGCCGCCCGCGACGACGATGCGCACGCCTCGGTGCAGGTCAACTGGATGCCGGACGTTGCACCCCACGACCTGGATGGCCGATTGCTGCGGCACGGCGCCCGCCCGGTGAGGCGGGCTCTCGCGCCACCGCTTCCGGAGCGACTCGCCGAGGCGCTCTGCGCACAGGCTGGCGTCGATCCCGATCTTCGGGCGGCGACGCTCACCCGCGACGCACGCAAGCGACTGGTGGCGGCCTGCACCAGCTATGCCTTGCGGGTGACCGGCACGAGGGGCTTCGCTGTGGCGGAAGTGACGGCGGGAGGCGTGCCGCTCTCGGCGCTCACGCCCGGGCTCGAAGCGCGCGCCCGACCCGGGCTGTTCCTGTGTGGTGAGGTTTGCGACGTGGACGGACGGATTGGCGGCTTCAACTTCCAGTGGGCGTGGGCAAGCGGGGTCACCGCAGGCCGCGCCGCCGCCGCGCGCGTCCTCACTCTGCAGTCGAATGCGTCACGATGACCTCCCCCATGCCCCTTCGCCGCAGCATGCCGTGGGTGCTCGCGCTTGCCGCCTGCGTCGTCGTCTGCGTCACAACTCCGGCAGCCCGGCAGGCCGCCACGTCGTCGCCGCTGCTGTGGGAGGGGCGCCACGGGTCGGCCCGGATTGCGCTGTTCGGGACAATCCATGTTCCGGACGCCCGCGTGCTGGCGTTGCCACCCCGGGTTCGCTCAGCCTTCGACGCCGCCGACCACGTGGTCACGGAGATTCCGCTCGACCCGGCGTCGCAGGCTCGAATGGCGGGGGCGCTGCTGCTGCCCGACGGACAGCGTCTTCGTGCGATCATTGGTGAGGCCCGCTTCGCGCGGTTGGAGAACAGGGTGCGCACGGCCGTGGCGCCCCGCGCACCGGCGCTCGCGCCACTGCTCGTCGGCATGCTGGACCGCCTGAAGCCGTGGGCCGCGCTTGCGCAACTGGCCGCCCTCGACTACCTGCCCGACCTGCTCGAAGGCAAAGTGGCGTTGGACGCCCAGCTCTATGCCGACGCGCAGGCGGCAGGCAAGCACGTCGGCGGGCTCGAAACCGTGGCCGAGCAGGCGGGCACCTTCGACGCGTTCACGCCCGAGGAACAGGTAGCCCTGCTCGACGCGGCGTTGGCAGAACTCGAGAGGCCCGGCGACGGGCCGAGCGCGGCGACGATCGTGCAGTGGTACCTGGCAGGAGACGTCGAGCAGCTCGTCACGGCACTGGCGCACACGCCGGGCGACGCGGCACTGGCAAGGAAGTTCGAGCACGAGGTGCTGGTGGCGCGCAACCACCGGATGGCCGAGAGGATCGACGTGCTGCGGCGGCAGGCGCCGACTGCGTCACTCTTCATTGCGGTCGGAGCGTTGCACCTCGTGGGGAGGGACAACGTGCCGCAACTGCTCGCGGACCGCGGTTACGACATCACCCGGGTCCGGCCCTGAGCCGGTCCCGCAGGAAGATCACCCGAATGCGATTCTGCTCCGTCCTCGTGGCGGCCGTGCTCGTCGCCGGCTGCACCGCCGCTCCTTCCTCGTCGTCGGCCCAGCCTCCGCCAGCCGGGGGCACGCCGGGCGCGGCGGGCGATGTGCTCGCCACCGTCAACGGCACGCCCATCACCGAGCAGGACGTCCGGCACGCTGCCGGACTCGAGCTGTCGCGGCTCGAGGAGCAGCTCTACGAGCTCAAGAAGCAGCAGCTCGATGCGCTCGTCGCCAGGCGCCTGATGGAGGCGGAAGCCACGCGGCGCGGCGTCACCCATGACGCGCTCGTGGAGGCGGAGGTGACAAGCAAGGTCACGCCGGTCACGGAAGCGGAAGTGGAAGGCTTCATCGACGCCAACCGCGCCCGCATCCGCGGCGACGTCACGCAGCTGCGCCCGCAGATCCGCGAGTTCCTGCGAGAACAGAAGCTCGAGGCGCGCCGCGGCGAGGTCGTCGCCGGCCTGCGGGCATCTGCCACCGTCGAGATGAATCTGCCCGAACCCGCGCCGTTTCGCGCGACGGTGGACGTCGAAGGTGCGCCCGTGCGGGGTGCGGTCGATGCGCCGGTCACGATCGTGGAGTTCTCGGACTTCCACTGCCCCTTCTGCCGCCGCGTACAGCCAACGCTGACGACGCTGCTCGACAAGTACAAGGGCCAGGTGCGGCTGGTGTACAAGCACCTGCCGCTCGACGGGCTGCATCCGCAAGCGCGGCGCGTGTCGGAGGGCGCGTGGTGTGCCGGGCAGCAGGACCGCTTCTGGCAATTCCACGATGCGGTCTACGCCGAGGCGGGCAACGACGGCAGCGACGAGACGCTGGCGCGGCTGGGCAAGACGGCGGGCCTGGACCTGCAGGCGTTCACCGCCTGCCTGGCCGGCCCTGAGGCAAAGGCCGCCGTGCAACGCGACGTCGCGGCCGGAGAGGCGCTCGGGCTGAACAGCACACCCGGCTTTTTCGTGAACGGGCGTGAAGTGAGGGGCGCGCAACCGGTCGAGGCGTTCGCGGCCGTGATCGAGGAAGAATTGCGCGGAACTCGTCGTTGAGGGACTGATGCACGAACGTACCGGAAGAAGTGCCGCAATCGTGACGCCACCATCATCGGACACCGAATCGAAGCCTGCAGAAGGCTCGCGCCGCATCGTCGTGGCCGACGACGAGCCGGGGCTCCGGCTGCTGCTCGCGGCCACGCTCTCGGGCGCCGGGTACGAGGTGCTCCAGGCGCGAAACGGACTCGAGGCCTTGCGACTCTGCAAGGCGGGTCGCGTGGACCTGCTGCTCACCGATCTCGTCATGCCCGACCACGAGGGGCTCGAGACGATCCGTGAGATGCGGCAGCAGCAGCCCGACATTCCCATCGTCGCCATGTCGGGGGCATTCGACGGCGGCTTCCTCGACGTGGCGCGGGCCATGGGCGCCGCGGAGGTGCTCCAGAAGCCCTTCACACCGGTCCAGGTGCTCGACGTCGTGGGACGCGTGCTGGACGAACGGGCGCGCTAGTCCAGCGAGCTAGTCGCCGAGCAGTTCGCCGACCGCGTGGAAGTCGTCCACGCGGTCCGCGATCACCTTGATCGCCATCAACAGCGGCACGCCGAGCACCACGCCCCACGTTCCCCAGAGCCATCCCCAGAACAACAGGCCGACGAACATCGCGACGGGGTTCATGCGCGCCGATCGGCTCATGAGCATGGGCGTCAGCAGGAAGCCCTCGAGCGAGGTGATGGCGATCTGGATGCCGCCCACCATGATGGCGCTGCTGACGGTGCCGAAGTGTGCGAACGCCATGGCGGAGGCGCCGCCGGCGACGAGCGTCGGCCCGACGTAGGGGACCACGTTGGCGATGCCGGCCAGCAAGCCCCAGATTGCGGCGTTCGGCATGCCGACCCACAGGTACGCGAGCCACGTCGCCGTCCCGACGATGGTGCTGACCACCACGAGGGTGCGCAGGTAGACGCCGATCTGGTCGTTGATCTCGTCGATGATCTGCACCGTGATCTTCTTGCGGCTCAGCGAGGGGCCGGTGAGTTTCACGAACTTGCGCTTGTAGAGGTCACCGGCAGACAGCAGGAAGAAGACGAGAAAGAACACGAGCAGCACCTGCGCGCCGATCCCGGTGCCGGCGGTGACGTAGTCGCGCAACTGCGTGGGGGGCTCCACCACGCGCACCGGCTGCGCCCCCGTCCGATCGCGGGGCGACGTCTTTGCCGCTTCCGTGAGCTCCTCTGCCGCCTGCTGCAGGTTGGCGACGGCGCTTTCCTGCCCGGCCGTGGTGTGCGTGAGTGCCTGACGCAGGCGGCGGGCCACGCGCGGCAGGTCGTCGGCAAGCTCCGCGGCCGGCTCGGTCAGTTGGTACCCGACGCCGCCAACCACCGTGACCAGCGAGGCGAGCACGAGGGCGGCGCCGATCGCACGAGGGAGTCGCAGACGCCGCAGGGCCTCCACGAGGGGCGACAGCACCAGGCTGATGATGATGCCCATCAGCAGCGGCACCACGAGCGACTTCATCACGTACAGCGCCCACGTCGCGGCGATGACGGTGAGGACCGTCAGCGCCACGCTGCGGACGTTGGCCGGGAGCGTGACCGTCGGCAGCAGTTCGTCCCGTACTTCGTCGGCGCTGCCCGAGGGGCGGACGTCGGAGACGTCGGGATCATCGGGTGGCGGGGCGACGCTCCGTGGCTCTTCCATGCCAGCTGCACAGCAAACGCCGAGCCAGCGCGGGACGGGCGCGTTGATGCGCCGACGCGCCGCAAGAGATGCGGCCGTCAGGTGCGTCCACGCGCGCGGCTGTCGCAGGCCACGACACGGGCGTGTTGCGCTGCTGCAGAGCCTCGCGTGGCAGCGCGGCCTGGCCACGAACCAGCGAGACCTCAGATGCGCAGCAGGACGCCGCGGGCGGGCCGGCCGGTGGCGGCGCCCAGGGCCTGGGCGTACAGGGCCACCTGACGCCGGTAGACGTCGAGGCTGTCATCGAGGTCGACGTCGCTCTTGAAATCCACGACCGTCCATCCGTGAGCGTCCTCGAACGCGAGATCCAGCTGGCCCTCGAGCAGTGCGCCATCGGCGAGCCGCAGCGTGACCGGAGCCTCGCGCCGGCACCGCCCCTGGGCCGCGGCCGCGGCCGCCCTGCGCAGCAG
>JAEZCY010000149.1 GCA_023429845.1 Acidobacteriota bacterium | reverse complement strand
GGTACGGACGCGGCCGCCGGAGCCGGTGTCTTGGCGGGCGACGCGGCCGCTGGTACGGATGCTGGCGCGGCCGCACGGGCCGTCGCGAATGCGCGGCTCTGTGCCTCATCGTCGCGGCGCGCCCGCTGCGAGGGATCGCCGATCGTGACGACGAGACCGGCGCCATCGGCCGCCGGGCGGACCTTGTAGAGGAAGGTCCCCCTGAGGTCGACCACGACCCGCGTGACCAGCGGCGTCGCACTGAACGTCGACACCCGCACGCGGCGTACGAGGCCGGCGTTCACGGCGGTCGACGTGGCGACTTTCGGCGACACGCCGGCGAAGTCGAGCACCAGGCGCGCCGGCTGCGCGTCGGGCACCTGCACGGCCGACGCGGTCAGCTTGCCGTCGCCTCCGAGTGCGATCAGGACGTCGCCGTCCTGCCGTGTGGTGTCGATGGTCGAGAGCGTACGGGCGGCGCCGGCGTCGGCAGGCCCGGCCTGCGGCGCCTGCATCCACGCGGTGAACAGTGGTGACACGCGGTGCGGCGTGTCGATCACCAGGCGCTGTCCATCCTGGACCTGCTGCGGGATCGCACGCGCTCCACGGGTCGGCCCTGCCGTCAGCGCCCAGGCGGGCGCGCCGACGGCAAGGATCGCCGTGAGAGTCGCGAGGATCGGCGTGCGCGGGCGCATCATCGGTTCTCCTCGGAAGTCCTCAGGGTCTTGCGAATCTCCCGCTGCTTCACGGGAGACAGCGGGTCGTCCACCCGCTGCAGGAAGATCACGGCGTCGCTGGCGACGACTTTCACGGTGCCGTCAAACAGCGCGTCGCCGGGGTGTACGGAGTAGGTCTTGTTGTCGGGCGCCTGCACGATGGCGAGCAGCTTGCCGTCCGTGCGCATCACGCCGCGCACGCTCAGCTCGCTGATGAGCAGTCCTGTCACGCCGACCGGGCGGCCGCCCGAAGGCAGCCGCGTTCCGCCGCGCGACAGGAGGCTGACGAACGGAGCGCGACGGCCGTTCCGGTCGTAGGCAGCGCGGGCTTCCGGCCGCGACGCGGCGTCGGCGGCCGGCACGGCTGCGCGGTCGGCAGTGACCGGCGGTTTGCTCGAGGCGACGGCCGGTGGCGCCTTGTCGGCGGCGCTGGCGCCCTGTGCGGTGACGAGCGCCACGGCGAGCACGAACGGGATGCGAGTGTGTCGAAGCATGGCGGGCACCTCAGCGAGCGGCCACGGGAGGGCGGGCTCCGGCGGCGCCGGGCCGACGCGCGGCGGGTCTGCGCGGGTCCGCGGGCTCTTCGGGAGCGGGCTCGGAAAGGACGAACGTCGTGACCGTGCACCGGGCGTCCACGGTCGCCGACGAGGCGGCGGCCCTGTCGCCCTTGAAGGCGCTGATCTGGATGCCGGAGATGTTGATGATCCGCGGCATGCGGCTCACCTTGTCGAAGAAGCCCCCGAGGTCGTGGTACGTGCCCTCGAGTTCGAGGGATATCGGCCACTCGGCGTGCTGTTCACGGGTGGCCACGGCCTGGGGCTTGAAGCCTCGGATGGTCAGGCTCGACTGCGTGGCGAGCGTCTGGATGCGTCGGAGCAGATCGCCGACGTCCTTCTGTTCCGGCAGCACGTTCTTGAGGGCCGCCAGACGTGCATTGAGTTCCGAGACGCGCGCGCGGAACTCGGGCAGCCGCCGCTCCTCGACACGGGCGCGCGCGATGCCGGTTTCGATCGTGCGGCGCTCGGCGTGGGTCCGTTCGACCGCCGCCTGCAGATCGACGGCGTACATGTAGTGGTGGGTCGCAACCGCGCCGGCGCCGAGGGCGACGTACAGGGCCAGCTGGCCCCACCACGGCATCTTGTTGAGTCCGAGATCCATGGCCATGCTCCTCAGCGACGGGCTGCCGCGGCGCGGCCGGGACGGGCGGGGGCCGCCGCAGCGGGGGTGTCGATGGCGCCCATCGGGAAGTGGGCCTTCACGAGGAACTTCACGATGTCGCCGTCCTTGTTCTGCTCGACCTCGCTGTTGACGATTTCGACGGGCTTGCGAAACGCGCCAGAGGCCTCGAGGTTGCCGATCAGATCCGACAGCGCGGTCAGGGTGGTGGTGCGCCCTTCGAGCGTGACGTCGGCTCCGGCCTGCTTCATCTCCGTGAGCCACAGCCGGTCGGGCAGCCCCTTGCTCACCTGGTCGAGCAGCGTGACGGGCGAGCGCTGCCCCTTCCGGAGTTGTTCGATCAGCGCGACCCTCTGCTGCAGCAGGGCCGTCTGCGTCTCGAAGCGGGCCAGTTCCTCGGTGACCGCCTTGAGGCGCTGTTCCTCGGCCTTGGCCTGCTGCAGCTGCAGGTCCGCGTGGGTCTGCTGCGACTGCAGGTCGAGGTGGCGATACCCCGCGATGGCGAGGGCGGCCAGCACCGCGATCGCCCCGAGGATGTGCACCTTGTTGGCGCTGAGGCCGGAGAACGCCGGCGTCTTGACGCGCGCCTGTTCGGTGGCGAGAAGGTTGACGCGGATCATCGGTCCCCCGTCCTGCGCAGCGCGAGGCCCACGGCGACGGTGGCGGCAGCGG
Source organism: Acidobacteriota bacterium (assembly GCA_023429845.1). Taxonomy (GTDB): domain Bacteria; phylum Acidobacteriota; class Vicinamibacteria; order Vicinamibacterales; family Vicinamibacteraceae; genus Luteitalea. Next base: position 6,648 of record JAEZCY010000149.1, on the reverse strand, counting down.
CCGCTTCCGACAGCACCGGGACGCCGAACTTCATGGCATCGAAGCCGACGGTCTTGAAGGGGTCGAGGAACTCGACGGTCAGACCGAGCCGATCCTGGAGCGCCTCCACCAGGCCGGTGACTTGCGCGCCGCCTCCGGTCACCAGGAGCAGGTCGATGTGGTCGGCCCCCGTGGTGCCGCGGAAGAAGTCGAGCGTCTTCTGGACTTCGAGCAGGATGGCTTCGGTGACCATTTGCAGGCTCGGGCCGGTCTGTGTGGGGTCCAGCCCCTCGGCCGGATACCCGCGCTTGAGCAGGTCGGCGCTTTCGTGCGGGATCTGGAAGTCCTTCTGCAGCGCTTCGGTGTAGGCGTTGCCGCCGATCGGCACGTCGCGGGTGAACAGCGACTGGGCGCCGCGGACGATGTTGATGTTGATGGCGCTGGCGCCAATGTTCAGCAGGGCGACGATGGCGTCACGAGCGCCGTAGTTGACCTCGTACGCGTTCTGGAGCGCGAACGCGTCGACGTCGACGATGGCGGGGACGCGTCCGGCCTGGGCGATCACGCCGGTGTAATCGGCGATGGTTTCCTTTTTCGCAGCGACGAGCAGGACGTCCATCGTGCCGGCGGTCGTGCCCTTCGGCGGGCGGCTCAGCACCTGGTAGTCCAGGTTGACGTCCTGAATGTCGAACGGGATGTACTGCTCGGCTTCCCAGGTGATGGACGTCGCCAGTTCGGCGTCGGTCATCGCCGGCAGCGTGATCTTCTTGACGATGACCGCGTTGCCTGACAACGAGGCGGCGACTTCCTTGTTCTTGATGCCGAGCCGATCGAACAGGCGGCGGATGGCATCGGCGACGGCGGTGCCGTCGATGATGGCGCCATCGACGATGGCGTCGGGCGGAAGGGGCTCGATTCCGAACGCGTTGACCTTCCAGGCCTTGCCCGAGGCCTTCAGTTCGACCGCCTTGATGGCGCTCGACCCGATATCGAGTCCGACGACGGGTTTCTGCTTGCGGAAGAGCACGCCCACCTCACCTCGGTGCGGAACGAGTTGGAGGACCGGGCGACATGCTCGGCGTCAACTTCGTAAGCGCCTCAGCAATAGGCAAGGGCGGTGCCAGTCAGTTTTGCAACGACTTCGGGAGCTGCGCCATCGAGCCGTGCAGTTCTGACCAGACAGGGGCGTGCGCGTGCTGCCAGAATTGTGACAGCGCCTGTCGGAGAAGCGACGACGGGCTAACCAAGGGCGGGAATGTGGGGTATGCGCGTGGGCCGGAGCGGCGCGCCGGCCTTACGGAAGTTGTTGACACGGCTCGACCGGGATGCCTATCATCTCCCTTTGCTGTGTGTCAGCAAGGAGCATAAAGGGTCATCATGAGCACGTTCATTCCGAGCGCCAACGCCATCGAGCGACGCTGGCACGTCATCGATGCGGCCGGCCAGTCGCTCGGGCGGGTGGCCAGCCTGGCCGCCAAGGTCCTGCAGGGCAAGCACAAGCCGAGCTACACGCCGTTCCTCGATTGCGGTGATCACGTGGTCGTGGTCAACGCCGCGCAGGCCGTGCTGACCGGTCACAAGGAAGAGCAGAAGCTGTATCGGTACCACAGTGGCTACGAGGGCGGGTTGCGCGAAGAGCGCGCCAAAGACCTCCGGAAGCGTCGTCCGGCGCGCCTGATGGAAGAAGCCATCCGGGGCATGTTGCCGAAGACGAAGCTGGGCGACCAGATGTACCGCAAGTTGAACGTGTACGAGCGCGCCGATCATCCGCATCAGGCGCAGAAGCCCCAGTCTCTCGAGGTCCAGTAAACGTGGCAGTCATCCAGTATTACGGTACCGGGCGTCGCAAGTCCTCGACGGCTCGGGTGTTCCTGCGCCCTGGCAGTGGCCAGATCACGATCAACCACAAGCCGATTGCCGACGCGGTGAACACCGAGTCGCTGCGTCTGCAGGTCCGGTCGCCCCTGGTGCTCACCGAAACCCTCGAGAAGTTCGACGTGGTGGCCACGACGGCTGGCGGCGGCATCTCGGGCATGGCCGGTGCGCTGCGTCTCGGGATTGCGCGGGCGTTGTGCCTGTACAACGCGGAGCTGCGTGGTCGCCTGAAGAAGGCCGGCCTGCTCACGCGCGACCAGCGCGCCAAGGAACGCAAGAAGTACGGCCTGGCCGGCGCTCGCAAGCGCTTCCAGTTCAGCAAGCGCTAGTGCAGGACCCGGGACCGGCCGTTGCCGGGCCCGGCGCAGGAAACGAGTCCGGACGGTCCGTCCGGAACGTAACGACATGGGACGCAAGAGGCGTCCGAGAAGGTGTTGGAGGAAGCTTGACCCCGATCGCTGTCAAAGACCTGCTCGAGGCTGGTGTGCATTTCGGCCACCAGACCAAGCGCTGGAACCCGAAGATGAAGCCGTACATCTTCGGCGAGCGCAATGGCATCTACATCATCGACCTCGGCAAGACCGCGCGCCTGTTCCGGGATGCCGAGCAGTTCGTGATGCAGCTGGCCAGCGAGGGTCGGACGCTGCTCTTCGTCGGCACGAAGCGGCAGGCGCAGGAAGCGATTGCCGAAGAGGCGCAGCGCTGTGGCATGTTCTACGTGAACCAGCGCTGGCTCGGTGGCTTGCTCACGAACTTCTCCACCATTCAGCGCAGCTTGACGCGTCTTCGCGATCTCGAAGCAATGGAGACCGACGGCCGCTACGACGTGCTGTCGAAGAAGGAAATTGCGCGCCTCGACAAGGAGAAGCGCAAGCTCCAGAAGAACCTCGACGGCATCCGTCACATGGACCGCCTGCCCGACGCCGTGTTCATCGTGGACACCAAGCACGAGCAGATCGCCGTGGACGAAGCGCGCAAGCTCAAGATCCCGGTCATCGGCATCGTCGACACCAACTGCGATCCCGACCAGGTCAGCTACGCCATCCCCGGCAACGACGACGCGCTGCGGGCCATCCGGCTGTTCGCCTCGCGTATCGCCGATGCGGTACTGGCCGGCCGCGGCGTGCGTGAGTCGGCTCAGGCCGACACGTCCGTGACGATTGGCGCTGATGGCGAAGCCGTCGGCAAGGCCGGCGAGCCCCTGCGTGCCCAGCAGCGTCCGCTGCGGGCCGGCGCACCGAAGACCGACGCCGGCGCCCCCGAACCGGCCGCAGCAGAGCCAGCAGCATCCGAACCGGCGGCGCCAGCCTCGGTCTGAGCCCGGCTGCTCGCGCGCGGCATGTACCCCACGCCGGCCGATGTCACGTCGGCCGGCGTTTCTTGTGTGTAGCGGCCCCTCCACGAGGCGCCGCCACGATGACGTCCCTTTTTCTGGAATCAGAGCCCATGGCAATCACGGCGGAGATGGTGAAGAACCTGCGCGAACGTACGGGCGCAGGCATGATGGAGTGCAAGACGGCATTGACCGAGAGCAATGGCGACGTCGATGCCGCGATCGAGTACCTCCGGAAGCGCGGTCTCGCCCAGGCAGCCAAGCGCGCCGGCCGCGTCGCCTCCGAGGGCATCGTCGGCATCAAGGTGAGCGATGACCGGACGAAGGGCGTCCTGGCCGAGGTCAACTGCGAGACCGACTTCGTGGCGCGCAACGACGGCTTCAAGGCCCTCGTGGACGAGATCACGGGCACGGTGTTCTCGAGCGAACTGCCGCACGACGCCCTCGTGGCCGCCGACGGCCCGGTCGGCAGCCGCATCACGGCGGAGATCGCCAAGGTCGGCGAGAACATGGCCGTCCCGCGTACCGCCAAGCTGAGCGCCGACTACATCGGCAGTTACAGCCACATGGGCGGCAAGATCGGCGTGCTCGTCCAGATCGATGGCGTGACGGGAGAGCAGGCCAAGCAGGAGGCGTTCCGCGCGTTCGTCAACGAACTCGCGATGCACGTCGCCGCGGCGGCTCCGACGTACACGACCCGCGCCGAGGTGCCAGCGGCCGACGTCGAGAAGGAGAAGGAGATCTACCGCGCGCAGATGGCCGAGTCGGGCAAGCCCGCCAACGTGATCGACAAGATCATCGAAGGCAAGCTCGGCGCGTTCTACGAGCAGATCTGCCTCGTGGACCAGCCGACGATTCGCGACCCCAAGGTCAAGGTTTCGCAAGCCGCCGAGGCCGTGTCCAAGTCGATTGGCGCACCCCTGTCGATCAAGGGCTTTGCGCGCTTCAAAGTCGGCGAGGCCAGTCAGGCCTAAGCAGCCCCTGCGGGCTACAGCCTCCGGCCTGCTCGAGGGCGCCCTGCTGTCGGGGCGCCCTTCGCTTTTTCTCGCAGGCAGCAGTGGGCTTCAGGCTGCAGGCCGCCAGGCCGTTCTATAATCTCGCCGGCATGTCGCTACGTCCCGCCTATTCCCGTGTCCTCCTGAAGCTCTCCGGCGAAGCCCTCATGGGCGATCAAGGATACGGAGTCGATCCCGCAGTGGTCACGCGTATTGCCGAGGAAGTTGCCGAGATCCGTGCAATCGACGTGCAGGTCGCCATCGTCATCGGCGGCGGCAACATCTTCCGCGGCATGGCCGGCAGTGCCCGGGGCATGGACCGCGCCACCGCCGACTACATGGGCATGCTGGCCACCGTCATGAACGGCCTCGCGCTGCAGGACGGTCTCGAGCATCACGGTGTGCCCACACGCGTGCTCACGGCGATCGAGATGCGTGCCGTGGCCGAGCCATTCATCCGCCGACGGGCCATCCGGCATCTGGAGAAGGGCCGCGTGGTGGTGTTTGCCGCCGGCACCGGCAACCCCTACTTCACGACCGACACGGCCGCGGCGCTGCGCGCGATGGAAGTGAAGGCCGACATCATCCTCAAGGCCACCAAGGTGGACGGCGTCTACACCGCCGATCCCAAGAAGGACCCGGCGGCGACCCGTTACGACCGCATCACGTACCTGCAGGTGCTCGAGCGGGGGCTGCAGGTGATGGACGCGACGGCGATCTCGCTGTGCATGGACAACAAGATGCCCATCGTGGTGCTCGACCTGAACGCGCCTGGCAACATGAGACGCGCAATCATGGGCGAACCGGTGGGTTCACTGGTCACCGCCTGACATACGGAGCAGGACACACGACAATGGACGTCTCGGATCTCAACTCGCTGTTCGACGAGTCCCGGAAGCGGATGGGTGGGGTGCTCGATCACCTCAAGCGCGAGATGGCAGGCGTGCGCACGGGGCGCGCCTCCACGGCGCTCCTCGACGGCGTGCACGTCGACGCCTACGGCTCCTCCATGCCGCTCAACCAGGTGGCGCAGCTCTCGGTGCCCGAACCAACGCTGATCGTCGCACAGCCCTTCGACCCGCAGTTGATGGGGGCGATCGAGAAGGCGATTCGCGCCTCGAACCTCGGGCTCAATCCGAGCAACGACGGCAAGATCGTGCGAATCCCGCTACCGGCGCTCACCGAGGAACGCCGCAAGGAACTCACGCGCGTCGTGCACAAGCTTGCCGAGGAGGGCCGCAACGGCGTGCGCCAGGTCCGCCGCGAGACCAACGACCGGCTGAAGAAGATGTCGAAGGACCACGAGATCTCCGAGGATGACGAGCGGCGCAGCCTCGACGACGTGCAGAAGTTGACCGACCAGCACGTCGCGCAGATCGACGAACTGCAGAAGAAGAAGGATCAGGAACTCCTCACGGTGTGAGCCTCCCCGGCGTCGCCATCCTCTTCACGGGCGGCACGATCTCGATGCGCATCGACGCGCGATCGGGATCGGCCGTCCCGGCCATGCGTGGCGACGACATCCTCGCGCACGTCCCCCAGCTCACCGGCATCGCCGACGTCGAACTCGAAGACGTCGCCCAGCTCCCGGGCCCCCACGTCACTCCCGAACACATGTGGCGACTCGCGCGGCGGGTAGCGGCGTGGCTCGAGCGCCCGGACGTGGACGGTGTGGTCATCACGCACGGGACCGACACGCTCGAGGAGACGGCGTATTTCCTCGACATCGCGCTACGCACCGAGAAGCCGGTCGTGCTCGTCGGTGCCATCCGGACGATGTCCGAGCCGAGTTGGGACGGCCCGGCCAATCTCGTCCATGCCGTACAGGTCGCTGGCGCGCCTGCGTCGCGGTCGCGCGGCGTCATGGTGGCGATGAACGAGCAGATCCTGTCGGCACGCGAGGTCGAGAAGGTGCACACCGAGGCGGCGGCGTCGTTCCAGTCGCGCGAGTTCGGCCCGGTGGGCGTCGTCGACGGAGGCGTGGTCCGCTATCTGCGGTCGAGCCCGCGCGAGGGTGACTGGAGCGACCCGCGGGCAGACGGCCTGTTGCGCGTCCGGCGCATCGAACCAGACGTCGACCTGATCAAGGTCGCCGCCGGGGCCGACGGACGCTTCGTACGCTGCTCGGTGGCCAGTGGCGCCAGAGGGTTGGTGCTCGAAGCGCTGGGACGCGGCAACGTGCCGCCGGCGATGCTCGACGACCTGGGTGCGGCAGTGCGGGCAGGGCTACCGGTGGTGCTGACGTCGCGTTGTGGCGCGGGCAGCGTCCGGGAGCGCTATGGGTACGTAGGGGGCGGACGCGGGCTTCGCGACCTCGGACTGCTCTTCGCCGGACGGCTGGCCGGCGTGAAGGCGCGGATGAAGTTGATGCTGGCGCTCGGGCACACCGAGGACCATGAGCAGCTCCGCGCGATCTTCGACGATCCGCTGGCGTGAACGACGTGGGGCGGGCGCGGCCGCCCCCCC
>JAEZCY010000122.1 GCA_023429845.1 Acidobacteriota bacterium | reverse complement strand
CGCTGTACGTGCTCGACGAGCCGTCGATCGGGCTGCACCCGCGCGACAACCTGCGGCTCATCGGCATCCTCCGGCAGTTGCGCGACCAGGGGAACACCGTGCTCGTCGTCGAACACGACGCGGACATGATTGCCGTGGCCGACGAGATCATCGACATGGGCCTCGGTGCCGGGGAGTTGGGCGGCCGCGTCGTGTACGCGGGGTCGCTCGAGGGGCTGCGCAAGGATCCGCGTTCGCTGACGGGCAAGTACCTCCGTGAGGACCTCGCCATTCCGGTGCCGCCGACGCGTCGCAAGCCGACGGGGCAGAGGCTGCGCGTGCTCGGCGCCACCGAGCACAACCTGAAGGACGTGGACGTCGAAGTCCCGCTGGGGCTGTTCACCGTGGTGACCGGGGTCTCGGGATCCGGCAAGTCCACCCTCGTGCACGACGTCATCCACGCCGGCATCAAGAAGGCCAAGGGGGCGTGGGACAAGAGCGTCGGCGCGTGCCGGCGGATCGAGGGCATCGAGTTGGTGACGGACGTGGTGCTCGTGGATCAGGCGCCGATCGGCAGGACCCCACGGTCCAACCCGGTGACGTACCTCAAGGCGTTCGACCCGATCCGCGAGCTGCTGGCGTCGACAAAGGACGCGCGCACGCGTGGGCTCACGGCGAGCAGCTTCTCGTTCAACGTGCCGGGCGGCCGCTGTGACGCCTGCGAGGGCGAGGGCCAGGTGCGTGTCGAGATGCAGTTCCTCGCCGACGTCTTCGTGCCCTGCGACGTCTGTGAGGGCACGCGCTTCCGCCCGCAGGTGCTGGAGGTGGCCTACCGCGGCAAGAACATCCACCAGGTGCTCGAGCTCACCGTGCGCGAGGCGCTGCAGTTCTTCAGCGGCTCGCCCAAGGTGCTGCGCCGCCTGCAGGTGCTCGACGAAATCGGTCTCGGCTACCTGCGTCTCGGCCAGCCGGCCACGACGCTCTCCGGGGGCGAGGCCCAGCGCATCAAGATCGCCGCGCACCTGTCCACGCAGGGCGGCGAGCGGATGCTCTACATCCTCGACGAGCCGACAACGGGGTTGCACTTCGACGACATCGCGAAGCTGCTCGCGGCATTCCGCAAGCTTCTGGCCGCAGGCCATTCGCTGCTCGTCATCGAACACAACCTCGACGTGATCAAGACGGCCGACTGGGTGATCGACCTCGGCCCGGAAGGCGGGCACGAGGGCGGAGAGGTCGTGGCGGTCGGTTCGCCCGAGGCCGTCGCGGATGCCGCCCGGTCGTACACCGGGCAGCACCTGCGCGCCGTGCTGCAGGGAGCGCACCACACCGCGCGCAGCGGCTAGCGCGGCTCCGGTACACTACCGGACGTGCATGCACTGAAGACGAGCGTGTTCGTGGCGTTGCTCGCGAGCGCCACGCCGGCCTTCGCCCAGGAGGCGGCCCCCGCGCCGCGCGCCTCGTACGACCAGGTCGTGGCCAACCTCCGTTCTCCCGACCCCGACGCCCGTCGTGATGCGCTGCGCGCACTGGGGGCGACGGCCTACCCCGAGGCGATCGCACCGATCAGCCAACTGCTCACCGATCCGATCGACGACATCCAGCTCGAGGCGATCTACACGCTCCTGAGCTTCTACCACGTCGAGCGCCCCGATGTGGTGGATCGCCGGAAAGGGCTGCGGGTGCGGCCCACGTCCAGGCTGACGGCGGCCGCCCAGCGCATCTACGACCTCGGCCCCTACGGGCTGATCCCGCAGCCGGTGCCCGCCGAACTCACCAACGGGCTCGCGCAGGCCATGTTCGATCAGAGCGAACGTGTGCGCCTCGAGGCGGTGTATGCCCTCGGCGTCATGGCGAAGCCGCCCCTGGACGGGTATGCGGCCGAGGCGCTGCCGCGTCTGTTACAGGACCGGAGCGAGTCGGTCCGCGAAGCCACGGCCCGCGTGATCGGCGGGCTGCGCGTGACGACGGCCGGGGATGCGCTCGTGGCCGCGCTCAACGACCGCAGCACGCGCGTGGCCACTGCGGCGATGCGGTCGCTCGGCGACATCAAGGCCTGGCAGTCGCTGCAGGCGCTTACCGACCAGTTCCACTTCCACGAAGGCAAAGGGCCCCGAGCCGAAGCCGCGCTCGACGCCCTCGCCCGCATCGCGCACGCGTCGTCGCAGGAGTTGTTCCTGGCGCAGCTCACCGCCAAGCAGGCCAACATGCGGCGCCTGGCTGGCGAGGGACTCGCGCGGAGCGGCAATGCCGAGGCGGCGCAGCGCGCCGGCGCAGCGCTCGCCGGCGACAAGGCCACCGACGTGCTGCTTGCCGGCGCCTTCGCGGCAGTGGCGGGATCGGGGCAGTCGAGCGGTGGCGTGGCGACGCTCGTGAGCGCGCTCGACAATGGTGCCAATCACGAACAGGCGATGGTGTACCTGGTCGAACTCGGGCCGCGGGCGCTGCCCGGGCTGGAGGAGGCGCTCGGCGCGGCCGACGTCGAGACGCGCGAGCGCGCGACGCTGGTGCTCGGCTTCATCGGCGGTGACGGGGCGATGGCGCTGCTCGAGCGCGCACGTGGTGACAAGGATCTGCGCGTCGTGCGCGCGGCAGAGCGGGCGATCGCGCGGTTGCGCAAGGTGTAGCGGTCGGCGGGTGGTGATTGGTCCGAAGTTCTACGCGCGGCCGGCGCTGGTGGTGGCCGAGGCGCTCATCGGCTGCGTGCTCGTGCACGACGAGGGCGGCAGCCCCGCGGCCGGCCGGATCGTCGAGGTCGAGGCGTACATCGGAGAGGACGACCCTGCGTGCCACGCGGCGCCGGGGCCGACGCCACGCAACGAGCCCCTGTACGGCCCGCCGGGCATTGCCTACGTGTACTTCAACTACGGCGTCCACTGGCTGGTCAACGCCGTCGTCGAACCCCCCGGGTCACCGGCGGCAGTGCTCATCCGCGCGCTCGAACCGCTCACGGGCCTCGAGGCGATGCGCGCGCGACGGGCCGCGCGCCGCGACGGCACGGCCGCGACGTGGACGGGCCGCGACGCCGATCTGTGCCGTGGACCGGGCAACCTGACGCGTGCGCTCGGGATTACCGGTGCAGAGAACCGTCAGCCGCTCTACGGCGGCACGCTGCGCATCGAACGGGCGCCGCGACGCGCTGCGGCGCTGCCGGTGGCGTGGAGCCCGCGCATCGGCATACGGGTTGGCACCGAACACCCCTGGCGCGCCTACGTGCCGGGCCCCCCGTCCGTGTCGGGACGACCGCGTTAGCCGACGCCATTCCTCTCCACATGAGCCGC
>JAEZCY010000087.1 GCA_023429845.1 Acidobacteriota bacterium | reverse complement strand
GTACGCGCTCTTGATGGCGAACTGCCCCACCGGACCGCATCCCCAGACCGCGACGATGTCGCCGGGCTCGATGCCGCAGGCCTCGGCGGCCATGAAGCCGGTCGGGAAGATGTCCGACAGGAACAGCACCTGCTCGTCGGTCTGTTCGGCGGGCACCTTGAGCGGCCCGACGTCGGCAAACGGCACGCGCGCGTACTCGGCCTGCCCGCCCGGGTAACCTCCGAGCATGTGCGAGTACCCGAAGATGCCGCAGGGCGAGTAGCCCCACATCTTCTCGGCCATCCAGGCGTTCGGGTTGGAGTTCTCGCACAGCGAGAACAGCTCGCGCGTGCACGGCTCGCAGTGGCCGCAGGCGATGGGGAACGGCACGACGACGCGGTCGCCCTTGCGCAGGTTCGTCACGCCGGTGCCGGTCTCGACGACCTCCCCCATGAACTCGTGGCCGAGGATGTCACCCTTCTTCATCGACGGGATGAAACCGTTGTAGAGATGGAGATCGGAACCGCAGATCGCGGTGTTCGTGATGCGGACGATCGCGTCACGCGGGCTGAGGATCGTCGGATCCGGCACGTGTTCGACCTCCACGTGCTTCCGGCCGTGCCAGCAGGCGGCTCTCATGCGTGCCCTCCCTCGAGCCGCGCCTCGCGGCCGACCATCTCCGGCGCCACGCCGGCCAGATCCGCGACGTCGTCGGCATCGCGCACGGGCCGGGCAGGACGCCACAAGCCCATGCCTTCCGACAGCGTCACCTCGCCGGTCTCCAGCAGTTGCTTGAAGCGCCGCAGGTCCTCGCGGATCTGCTGGCCTGGCTCCTCGCCGAAGAGCCAGGCGACCCCGCGACCGAGTGCGCCGGCCGGAGGGCTGTATTGCAGATGCACGCGCACCTCAGTGCCGCGATCGCCCGGCGCACGTTGGAAGCGGACCGAGCCGCGGTTGTCCACATCGGCGTTCTCGAGCGAGCGCCAGGCAATCCACTCGTTCCCGAGGTCCACCGTCGTCTCCGCGTCCCATGAGACGGTGGTGCCTGCAGGACCTTTCGCCGTCCAGCGCGTCCGCTGCTCGCCGAGTGTCTCCACCGACTGCAGGTGACGCATGAACCGCGGCAGGTTCGCGTAGTCCTTCCAGAACCCATAGACCTCTTCGATGGGTCGGTTCACGGTGATGGAGCGCTCGACGCTCACCTCGTGGCTCGGGAGTTCGCCTGCGGCGACGCGTGCCTGCTCGCGATCCTCCTGTAGGCCGCGTGCGCAGATGAGGTCGAGCGCAGACACGCCAATGACGGCAGCCGCGGCCACGGCGATCCGCTGCTGGTTCGAGCCTTCTTCGTTGGCCGCCGAGCCGAGGAACGCAAGGTCGATGGCGTCGCCGCCCACGCGTGACCATGCCCATCCGGCGTGATCAGGCTGGGCCAGCAAACCGAGTCCACTGGCGATCTCGCGCGCGCCGAAGGCGCGGAGCACCGAGACGAGCCGTGGGTCGTCGGGCACCCCGATCAGCCTCGCCATCGTGCGCGGCGCCGCGAGCTCCGCCGTGCCCAGAGCGAGGCTGAACCAGCCGAGGCCGGTCGCGAGTCGCTCGTTCGCGTCGCGCGTCTGCGCGTGGATGTGCATCGGTCTCCTCCGGGGCATGGCACGGCGCGAACTCATCGCGCCGCTCGCCGCCCCGGACGATGCAAGCGGCAGGCCGACTCAGGACGGGCGGTCGTCTTTCGGGTCAGCGCGAGGCGCTGTACCGATGTTCCTGTCGACGCGGCGGATGTTCGCGGCGAGTTCCTGCGGAGTGGCGGCGCGCTGCAGTGGAGTGACGACGAGCGTACCGTCTTCGTGCCACTGGACGCGTACCGCGTCACCGACCTTCAGACCCGACAGGTCGAGCAGGAGTTCATCGAGCACGATGGCGGCGGCGTCGCCAATCCGCATCACGGAGGTGACCATCCACAGACGATAGCGCGCCCATGCGCAGCCTGCGTGGTGAGTCGCGACAGCTGTACTCGTCGTTATGGAGTAGCCGGCTGGTCGTCGGACGCCGGAACCGCGGCCGACTGTGGGTCGCGTCCAGGACGGACGCCCATGTCGAGGAGCACCTGCTGCACGAGGTGCCGCCCGAGTCCGGTTTCGCGGGCGAGGGCGCGGACGCTGAGGACGGCCCCCGCCGGCAGTGCCGCCAGCTTCTCGGAGATCTGTGCCGTTGCCTGGTCGCGGGCGCGGCGCGGCCGCCCAGGACGCGGTGCGTCGATCGTCAGCGCCTCCAGCCCGCCGTGCCTGAACCTGTCGCGCCACAAGCGAATCGTCGGCTCGCTGATGTTCAGCATCTGCGATGCGCGATGCACCGACGTACCGGACGCGAGCTGCAGGATGATGCGGCTTCGCCTGATGACGCGTGCCGCCGATCCCTGCGTCGATATCCAGCGAATCAGCTGTTCGCGCTGGTAGTCACTGAGAACGATAGGCACTCTCCGAAGCACGGTCATGACGACCTCCAGACACGGGGCGGCTGTGACCGGCCGCCAGGCGGGGCGCACGCAACTCGTGCCGGAGCAGAGGGAACTTCCTGACCGCCGGCTGCCATCGTGTTGTGTACGTGCAGTGATAACGCAGAACGCCGAGTACACGCACACCTGCGCCTGGCCTGGCTCTGAAAAGGCGGGGGTGTGTTGCGGCGAGAGCCCCCGTCGAGCGACCCACGGCGACGGCTAGGGCGCTCGGGACTCTGGGCCGGCTTGCATCGGCGCGCCGGCCGACTGCAAAGCGATCGCGAGCGCCACCCACCACCACGCGAGCTCGGTTGGACGTGCAAGAGGGTAGTCGACGAGCGCACACGCGGCGCCCGCGGTGAGCGCAGCGCAGGCGCCGGCGGCGACCGGACTGATGGGTGCCGGGCACCGCCGGGCGGTCTGCACCACGGCAAGGCCAAGCGGCACGATGAGGGCGAGCAGTCCCGGCACGCCGCGCTCGATCAGCGCCTCGAGGTAATCGTTGTGGACGTGATCGGTCGGGCCGGCGAATCGGGGGTCGCGGACGCCCGTGCGGGCCGCCACGCGCTGCCAGTTGGGGAACTGCCGGGTAACGGCGCCGGGGCCCTGTCCGGTTACCGGTGCAGCGGCGGCGTGCCGCGCGGCGATACGCCAGAGGTGCACGCGGCCGGCGACCGTCGTATCGAGCGGTCGCGCCGGCGAACTCGCGACGGCCAGGGCCGCAAACACGATGAGCCCCGCCACGGCGAGCCGTACCCGCCGTGACCATCGCAACGATGCATACACGGCGGCGGCCGCGCCGAGTCCGAGCACGGCGCCACGAGACCCCGTCGCGACGATCGCCAGCGCCTGCATCGCGACAGCCACCTCTGCCAGCCGTCGGTGCCAGCGCGAGCTCCCTTCGCGGTGGACGGCCGCGGTCAACGGCAGGCTCATCGCCATCAACGCCCCGACGAAATTCGGGTTGCCCAGCGTGCCGTACACCCGCATCCGGACGCTGGCGCCATCGACCGGCGCGTCCCACCCGATCCAGCCGAACGGGTCCTGTCCCACCCATTGCAGCAACGCGACGGCCGCGCAGGCGCTCGCTCCAACCGCCATGCCGGCCAGCATGCCCACCGGCGACGCTCCGCCGCGCAGCAGGGCGAGCGGGAGGAGCGGCGCCATGACGCCGAGCAGCAGCGGGTCGATCGCCGGGACCCCGGCCGCGACTGCCGCAACCACGAATGTCGCCACCCATCCGAAGGCGCACCATCGCAGCGCAAGTGCCAGACGCACCCGGCCGCCGGACCCTGGCATCAGGAGCGCTCCCGCAACCACCGCCGCCATGAACGCCAGCTTGGGCCGCGAGAACGGGTGCACCAACCCCGGCCACAGGACGAGCGGCAGCAGCGCGAGGGACGCGGGGGCGACCAGTGCACGCATCGATGCATTCTGGCAGCCCGCCGCTGATGATGCAGACCGCCGCCGGGCAGACGCAGACGACCGCAGGGAGAGCGGCCCCACCTGAGGTTGACGTTCAGCGTTCGGCGTTCACCGTTCGGCGTTCAACGTTCGTCGTTCGTTCTCATTCCGATCTCACCCGGCTTTGACACAGTGGGCCGGTGAGGTCTCTCCCAGCGGCGCCGTTGCTCCTGTGCGCCACGCTGTGCCTGCCTGCCGGTGCGGGCGCGCAAGGCGTGCCGTTCCCTCCCGTCACGACGGTCTCGCCCGAACCACTGACGCTGTCGGCGGCACTCGCGCTGGCGCGGGCGCAGGCGCCTGCCCTGAAGGCCGCGCAGGCGCGCGC
>JAEZCY010000038.1 GCA_023429845.1 Acidobacteriota bacterium | reverse complement strand
ACCGGCCGTCGCGGCGAGCAGCACGCGCCAGTGCAGCGCGCTGGCGAGCCACTTGGACCCGAGGACGTCGCGTCGCTCGTATGCGGCAACCCAGGCCAGGCACGTGGCCAGCCACGCAGGCACCACGCCCCATTGCACCAGCAGCACGAGCCAGTGCACGGCCGTGTGCAACGGCCGCGTGCGGGTGACGTCGCCGACGGCGATCGCTGCCGCGTCGATCTCGCCGGCGCGCGCCACCCACCACGCCTCGAACGCGCCAGCGCCACCGCACAGCACGCCAATGACGACGACGCCGAACAGGACGAGCGGCAGCAGCCGGAGAGACGACGGGAGGCTGCGCCAGGGCGTCTGCGCGTGAACGAGCGACTGCGCGGCCGACGTGGACGCAACCAGCAGCAGCAACACGGCTGCCAGCACCAGCAGCGCCGACACGCCGAGCATCAGCACGTTGGCGTCGGGCGTGTAGAGGAAGCCGACAACGGCGAGCGCCGCGAAGGCATCGACGACGGTCATCCACGTCGCGGTCGTGAGCACGCCACGGATCATCTCGACGCTCCCTGCTGGCTCGGAACGTCGAGCGTCTGCACCGCACTGGACGCGTGCACGCCCGGCACGTACATCGGACTCACCTGCGCCGGCATCGCCCGGAACTGCCCGGGCGTCGTCACGCGCAGCAGGTAGGCGAACTCGGCGCGGCCCGGCAGCGCGTCGAGGAACAGCGCGACGCGGTCGTCGCGATACTCCCGGTGACTGCCGTACGTCCAGTCGGGCGGACGGGCCAGTTCGAGCAGATCGGGCCGGGTGACCGCCTCGGTCCCCGCAGGAATCGGATCCTCGACCATGAGGTGCCGCCAGTCGTTCGAGCCGGCGACGACGAGGCGGACGAGCACGAGGTCGCCGGGATTGGCGGCGCCGGTGTACGGACGATCCTCGTACACGATGCGGTCGTCCTTGCGGACAGGCGCCAGCAGGAAGTACTTGCGGCTCACCGCGAGTGTGCGGCTGCCCGTGCGTTCGAGCCCTTCTGCCGTGTCGTAGTACCGTGCGCTCGCGGTCCAGTACGCCGGACCGCCCGCGGTGGCGATCGTCACGCTGTTCGGCCCGACGCCGGCAGGCTGGGTGACGACCGCCGGGAACGGCCGCGTCCAGTCCGCCGCCGTGAACGACACCTGCTGCGATCGGTCACCGGCGGTCACCGTCACGGTCACTGGCGCCGGCTGTTCCTGCCGACCCTGCATCGCGCCGAGCAGGCCATACAGGACCATGGCGGTCTGCTTGGTGCTGCTCCAGCTCATGCCGCTCTGGCGGTTGGCGAGCAGCCATCGCACGGCGGGGTCGATGAGGGGATCGGCCGGACGCACCAGCGCGAGCGCCTGCACGACGGCGGCCGTGGCGTCGGCCGTGGCGTCGCCCCAATCGCCGAGCAGCGGGTCGTTCTCGCTGGGCCACCACGCCAGATCGCCACGCACCTGCGCACGGGTCGAGAGCGTGCCCGCGAGTTCGCCGGCCCGCTGGTCGCCACCGGCGTGCAGGGCGAGCAGGAGCCATGCCTGGCCGTACGGAGAGATGTCGGTGCGACGTCCCCACAACTCGGTGATCACGGCGTCGAGATCGAAGCCCGCATGTCGTGCCGGCACGTCGAACGACTTTGCCCGCGCCAGCACGTACGCGGCATACGCCTTCAACTCCGGCACCATCGCCGGCGTGTCGAGAAGCTGCCGTGCCAGCGACGCCGTCCCCTTCGACAGGGCCTCGTACGGCACGGGGATGTCGGCCGACCTCGCCTCCAGCAACCCGTATATCGCGTAAGCAGTCATGAACGGGTGGTCGTCGTCTGTCCTCCACCAACCCCACCCGCCATCGTCGTGCTGCAGCCGCACCAGCCGATCGAGCCCCGAGCGCGAGATGCGATCGAGCATGGACATGCGCTCGGTCGGGGCGAGCTTCAGCTGATCCAGCGTGCGGAGGACGAGCAGGTTCGGCACGAAGCTGGAGACCGTCTGCTCGGTGCACCCGTAGGGATACTGCACGAGGTCGTCGAGCGCACCGAGGAGCGACCCTGCCATGGACGGCATCACGCTGACGGCGATGCTGCGGGCCTGGGGGTTGGAGGCTTCAGGGATGCGGACCTCCACCGTGCGGGCGGTGCCGGCGGTCAGGGAACCGGACACGCCGACGTCGCGCCGGGCTCCGAAGGGCAGCACGGGAAGGCTCACCTCCATGGCGTCCGTTACCGACGCGGCGGCAGCCGTCCCGGTGAGCGTGGCCGTGCCTGGCGCTGGTGCATGGAACGCCCATTCGGTGCGCGCTTCTCCACCCGTCGGGACGCTCACGTGCTGCGCGTCGCCGGGCGCGGCCTCGAGGCCCGTGGCGGCCATCGTCACCGCGACGGGCAGCGCGCCGCCCTCGATGTAGTTGTGCACGATGGCAGGGACGCGGACGCTGTCGCGCTCGGTGAGGAATCGCGGCGGCAATACCCGCAGCAACAGGTCGCGCGTGGTGATGGTGCGCGCCAGCGCCATGCCGACCTTCGTGTCCGGCGTGACGGCGCGCGCGGTCAGTCGCCATGTCGTGAGCGAGTCAGGGTAGGTCACGGTCACCGTGGCCGTGCCATCGGGCCCGGTCACGAGCGAGGGATTCCAGAAGATGGCGTCGGGGAAGTGCTTGCGCACGGGTGGACGCTGCGGCGTGTCGCCCTTGAAGTCGGCAAGCGACAGCGGCCGCCGGCGTTGGGCGAGCTTCAGGCGCAGCGTGCCGGAGTAGCCCATGAAGTAGTAATGCCGCGAGTAGTCGGTCGCGACGCGGCTGTACTCGGTGCGATAGAACACGCGCAGCGGATCGTCGGTGGTGTCCCTGCGGACGCCGTACAGCGCTTCGTCCACGACGGCGACGGTGAGCTGCGCCGGCACCGGCGCGCCCGAGGCGTCGAGTGTGCGCAGCGTGTACACGGCTGGCTCGCCGGGTCGGTATACGGCCTTGTCCGATTTCACGTCCACGGTCAGCGCCCGATTGGCGGGCGGCACGCGCAGCTTCTTCTCCGCGTAGTGGATCCGGTCGTCGGCGATGTACAAGAGGTTCACCCACGTGTCGCCGATGTCGGCATCGGTGATGGGCACGTCGAACACGCCGTCGGCCGACGGCTGGCGCACGTCGTACCAGGTGAGCGTGCGCGCCTCCTTGGTGAGCAGCACCGGCGTGGCCGGCGGCGCCCCACGCACCGCGACCTTGGCCACGTCGCCTGGCGCGTAGCTGCTCCGGTCCACGATCAGCTCGAAGGACTCGCTGGACTCCTCGAAGGCGTCCTCGCCCCGGCCCGGCACCCACACGTACGACGTGTCGCTCACTTCGCGGTCGCCGGACAACGCTCGCGCGACGAGCAGGTAGCTGCCCGACGCAGCGGGTACCTGCGCCTGCCAGACGGCGCGGCCATCGGCCCCGGTCGTGACCTGCCCCGACGCGATCACCTCGCGCCGCTGTGCCGATGCGTGCTCGTCCCATTCGGTCCGGACGAGTTCGGCGGTGACGGGGACGCCCGCCACCCCGCCGCCCCGGTAATCCACCGCCCGCAGGCGCAGGCTGACGGGCGTTCCCGGCCGCGCCACGTACGGCGTGACGTTGGTGGCGAGCAGGAAGTCGCCGTAGCTCGCCACCACGACGGCATTGCCGCTGACGACGAAGTCGCTGGCGTCGGTGACGCGCGCGTCGAGCCGAATCTGCAGGTCGGACTGCGTGTCGCTCTCGGGCAGCTGCACCTGCAGGCGAGCCTGACCCTGCGCATCGAGTCGGGCCGTGAGCGTCTCGCCCTCGTCGCCACCGTAGAAGTAGCCGCCCTCGCCGCCGTCCTCGCTGTCGCTGTCCACCCAGCGCAGGGGCGAATAGTACGGACCGCGCTGCACGACGAGCGCGACCTCGGCGTTGGTCACCGGTTGCCCGAAGTAATAGCGGGCGCTCACAACGACCTCGACGGACTGTCCCTGTCGGGCGATCCGCGTGGAGGGCGTGACGCTGACCTCGTACTCGGGCTTCCGGTATTCCTGCACCTCGAAGCTGCCTGTGGCGGTGTCTTCGCCGGATGCGACCTGGACGGTGTACACGCCGAGGGAGGCGCCGTCGGGGAGGGGCAGTTCCGTGTCCACCGCGCCGTAGGCGTCCACGTCGCGCCGCACCCGCTGCAGCACGCGGCCTGCGCGATCGCTGATGGCGATCTCCACGGCCGGCTGATCGAACCGTTCGAGGCTCGCGCCCGTGCGCCAGCGCAGCACCGCCTTGGCCTTCACGACATGACCGGGCCGATAGACGGGACGGTCGGTGAACACGTGTGCCACGAGCGTGCGTCCCGTGCCGTCGAGGCCGTAGACGGGCGGTGAACTCGCCACCGCCTGCTCACCGCACCGGGCCACCGCCACGAGGTTCTCGGTCTCGGTCGCGCCGAGCGGCAGCGTCGCGATGCCGCGTTCGTCCGTCGTGGCTCGGCCGACGATCGCCTGGTTCACGATGCCGCCGACTTCGCACCCGGGCACCGGCTGACCCTTCACGCGATCCACCAGGTACGCGAGCATCGTCCCCGGGGCCACCTTCGTGACGAGCGCGACGTCCGACACCATGAGCACGGTGTAGGCGAGCTGGGTGCCGCTGACCGCTTCGACGAGGTACACGCCCGGCCGCTCGACCTCGATCGGAATGCGGCGCACGTCGGCGCCGGCGAGGCGAGGGAGCATCTCGCGCCACGACGAGACGATCTGCTTGTCGTTGAGCAGCGGCACCTGCGCGAAGGACGTCAGCCCGAGCTGGACGCGCCGCTGCACGGTGGCCTGATCCTGGCCGGAGCGCCGCGCCGCCCTGTACTCGCGGCTGGTCTGGCGCCGCGCGAACGACAGCAGTTGCCCGCGGCGCTGCGCCTTCCACGCCGAGAGCCGCTCGATCCAGGTCTGCTCGGTGGGCACGGTGTACGTCTCGCTGCCGAGCGTGTGCGGGTCCTTCAATCCGGCGAAGAAGGCGAAGGGATCGGCGACGCGGTAGACGCGGAAGTCGAGCGATCCCAGCCGCTCGAACGTCAGCGTCACGTAGGGCGAGGCCGTCGTCGTGAAGATCTGGCTGCTCGAGAGCGAGAAGGCGGGACGGTCGTCCGGTGCGACCGGCGCATCGTCCTGCGCCGTGGCAACGTGCGTGGCGTGCAGCGCGAGGATCAGCAGGATGAACACGACGCGCGCCCGGCGGAAGGAGGTCATGGGATTCTCAGTCGATACACGCCGACGAACGCCGGGTTGACGGCAGCGGGACGCCAGCGCGGCGAGGGATGGCGCTGCAGATCGGCAAGCGACGCCTTTCGCATCTCGCCCGGCGTGCCGGCATCCAGGTCGGGTCCGGTGTGGTAGACGACCCAGTCGGCGCCATCGGGCTCGAACGCGGAGCGCCCCACGAACACCATGAGGTGCTCGGGCATGCGCTGGCCCTGCTGCTGGAACGCGATCAGGTCGCCGGGCCTCGCGGCGCGCGCGTCGCGTCCGACGTAGGTGGCGTTGAGCCGGAGGATGGTGCGGGCGGCGGCGAACTCGGCGTACCGCGGCGTCGGACCGTCAGTGGTGCGGAAGAGGGGCAGCGCGCCGTCGGCGGCGAGCAGACGCGCCCGGACGTCTGGCCGGGCATGGCCACCCGGGATCGCCATGCGCCGCTGCCATTCGGGCGTGTGGTCACGCAGGGCTTCACGTGCCGCGTGCCGCACCAGCGCGGCACAATCGGTGACGTCGGCGGTCGGGCGATAGAACTGCGCGTCGGCGAGAAGCGTGAACCACGCGGTGAAGGCCGCCCGATCCTGGGCATCCAGCGTCGGACGGGAGGGGGACGCGCCCGTCAGCAGGACGAGAGTCGTCAGCAGCGCAGCAACACGCATCGGGCGGGCTGAGTCTACATCAGGCCGGAGCAGGGTGGCGGCCGATCGCGACGCCGATGACGCGCAGGTAGGCGCGCGCGTCCGCAGGCCGCCCCCGCGCCACACTCGTGGCCGCGCGCAGCAGCATGCCTACGACGATGAGGGGACGAAGCAGCGCGCGGGCGACGACGCCTTCGTGCTTGCGCGCGTACCGCAGCAGGTTGCGGTACCAGATCGTCGAGAAGGATCCGAGCCCCAGCGCCCGCATCGCCACACCGCCCTCGTGTACCACCCTCGCCTCGGCCTTGTAGCGGATCCGCCAGCCCGCCTGGCGCAGCCGGCGGCAGAAGTCGACGTCCTCGAACCAGGCCGGGTGGAAGCCGGCGTCGAAGCCGCTCACGGCCTCGAACGCCGAACGGCGGACCAGCAGGCAGGCGGCGGCGGGCTGCTCGACGTCCTGCGTGCTCGTCCTGTCCACGTCGGTCGCCAGGTAACGACGGGACGCAGGGTTGGACGGCCACACGTGATCGACGAGCAGCAGATCCGCGGCCCACGTGCCGATCGTCGGGAAGCGTCGCACGCTGTACTCGGGCTGCGGCGCCCCATCGGCGCCAATCAACTGCGCCCCGACGGCGCCGATCACCTCGTCGGACTGCCCCTCGGCGACGAGCAGCGCCAGCGCCTCGGGCGTGACGATGATGTCGGGGTTGAGGACGAGAACCCACGGTGTGTCGGCTTCGCGGACGCCGGCGTTGACGCCGCCCGCGAAGCCCAGGTTGCGGTCCGCCGCGACGAGACGGGCCTGCGGCGCTCGCAGTCGCACGTACTCCGCCGTGCCGTCGGCCGACGCGTTGTCCACCACCACGATCGGGTAGCCGGTCGCCGTCGCCGCTGCGAGCGCATGGACGAGGTGCGCGCGCGCGTTCCAGGCGACGAAGACGAGGGTGACGGGTGAGGTCGGCACGGGAGAGAGCCGGCGGCTCGACCCGCCGGGCGGCCAGTGTGCCACGATCAGGGCGCTCTCATGGCTGCGCCGGCGACATCACCGATGCGGATCTCCGTCGTGATCCCGGTGTGGCACGACAGCGCGGCGCTGCGGCAGACGCTGCAGATGCCGCGGCAGCCGGGCGACGAATGGATCGTCGTCAACGGCGATCCTGCCGACGCGACGCTCGACGACCTGAGGCGGGCGCATCGCGACGTCAGCTGGCTCGACGGCGCGAAAGGGCGCGGCGTGCAGGTAGCGGTCGGGGCGGCCAGCGCCACCGGCGACTGGGTGCTGGTGCTCCATGCCGACACCCGGCTGGCGGCAGGATGGCGCGACGAGGTGACCGGCGCGGCTGCCGCGGCGTCCTATGAGTGGGGCTGCTTCCGGCTGCGGCTCGACGCGTCCGCGTGGCAGGCGCGCCTCATCGAGGCGGCGGTACGCGCGCGGGTCCGGGTGTTCCGGCTGCCGTACGGTGATCAGGCGATGTTCTTCCGCCGGAGTACGCTGGAACGGCTCGGAGGCGTGCCGGCCGTGCCGTTGATGGAAGACGTGGCGCTTGCGCGGCGGTTCGCGCGCACCGGCCCGCTGTTCCGGTCGCCTCTGCCGGCCACGACCTCGGCGCGGCGATGGGAACGCGACGGCTGGTGGCGCCGCACCCTGCGCAACTGGCTGTTGGTCACACGGTATCTGCTGGGCGAGTCGCCGGACCGGCTCGCCACGGCCTACGCGCCGGAAGGCGTGCCGCAGGGCGGCTCGACGACAGGAACGACACGATGCTGATTCGCACGACCCCGACGATCCCGACGCGCGAGATCACCGACGAACGGCTGTATCTCGATCGCCGCGCCTTCATCCGCGCTTCGATCGGTGCGGCGGCCGGCGGCGTGGCCGGCACGCTGCTCGCGCCGGGCGATGCGGCGGCGGCGCAGACGCCGCTGCCGGACGTCAGGAAGGGGTCGCTCACCACGACCGGCGAGGCCCTCAACAGCTTCGACGACATCACGAGCTACAACAACTTCTACGAGTTCGGCACCGACAAGAGCGACCCGAAGACCAACAGCGGCCGCTTCAAGCCAACGCCATGGACGGTGAAGATCGACGGCGAGGTCGGCAAGCCCGGCGACTACGCGCTCGACGACCTGATGAAGTGGTCTCCGCTCGAGGAGCGGGTGTATCGCCTGCGCTGCGTCGAGGGCTGGTCGATGGTGATCCCATGGGTCGGCTTCCCGCTGGCCGACGTGCTGAAGCGGGTGGAGCCGACGTCGAAGGCGCGCTTCGTCGAGTTCGTCACCGTGCAGCGCCCGGGGGAGATGCCCGGGCTGCGTTATCCGGTGCTCGACTGGCCGTATCGCGAGGGTTTGCGGCTCGACGAGGCCCAGCATCCGCTCACGCTCCTTGCCGTGGGCCTGTATGGCAAGACGCTGCCGAACCAGAATGGCGCGCCGATCCGCCTGGTGGTGCCCTGGAAGTACGGCTTCAAGAGCATCAAGTCGATCGTCCGCATCCGCCTGACGACAGGCATGCCGCGCACGTCCTGGAACACGTCCGCTCCGCAGGAGTACGGGTTCTACTCGAACGTCAACCCCGAGGTGGACCACCCGCGCTGGAGCCAGGCGCGTGAACGCCGCATCGGCGAGTTCTTCCGCCGGCAGACGCTGCCGTTCAACGGCTACGGCGACATGGTGGCGAGCCTGTACGCCGGCATGGATCTGAAGAAGAACTACTGAACGCCGAACGCCGAACGCCGAACGCCGAACGGTGAATGCCGAACGAAGAACGGGCAACGCTGTGGCCGCGGAGAGGGGCCCCGCGGGGCGGCGGGCCCAC
>JAEZCY010000029.1 GCA_023429845.1 Acidobacteriota bacterium | reverse complement strand
GGCGGCGGGGGGCGGGCCCCCACAGGACAGGCAACCGCGGGGCACGGCCCGGCGGCTGCCTGCGAATCAGACGGTGAGCAGCTGCAGGCCGGGCACTTCCGACCCAGCGGGCCGGTAGTGGGGATGGCCGTCCACCATATAGACGTCGAACGTCCCACCCACTTTCAGCCGACCGCGGATCAGCTCTTCCGAGAGCGGGTCCTCGATGTACTTCTGCAACGCCCGGCGCAGGGGACGCGCGCCGTACGACCTGTCGTTGCAGGTCACGCTGATGATCCAGTCCACCACGTCGTCGCCGAGCACGAGCTTCAGCTGGCGGTCCTCGAGGTTCCTGTTCAACTGCGCCGCGAGCAGCCGCGTGATCGCCCGCAGGTCGTCGTCGTTGAGCGCCTCGAAGACGATGATCTCGTCGAGGCGGTTGATGAACTCCGGGTTGAAGGTGCGCTTCACCTCGCCCAGCACCTGCTCGTTGACCGACTTGGTCTCGGTGGACTCACCCGGCTGGAAGCCCAGCGACGCCTTCTTCTGAATGAAGCGCGCGCCGATGTTCGACGTCATGATGATGATCGCGTTCTTGAAGTTGACGCGATTCCCCAGGCCGTCGGTCAGGTGGCCGTCCTCGAACACCTGCAGCAGGATGTTGAACAGGTCGGGGTGGGCCTTCTCGATCTCGTCGAGCAGCACCACCGAGTAGGGGTTGCGCTTCACCTTCTCGGTGAGCTGACCACCCTCCTCGTGCCCCACGTAGCCCGGGGGCGACCCAATCAGCTTGCTGACCGAATGCTTCTCCATGTACTCGGACATGTCGAAGCGAATCAACGCATGGTCGCTCCCGAACAGCAGGTTGGCGAGCGCGCGCGCCAGTTCCGTCTTGCCGACGCCCGTCGGCCCCAGGAACAGGAAGCTGCCTACCGGACGTGACGGGCTCTTCAACCCCGCACGCGACCGACGGATGGCCCGGGCCACCGCCGAGACAGCGCGGTCCTGGCTGATCACGCGATCGTGGAGCTCGTCCTCCATCCGCAGGAGCTTGTCGCCCTCGTCCTCGTTGATCGACGTGAGCGGCACGCCCGTCCACTTGGACACGACCTCGTCGATCTCGGGCCGGCCGACCGTGACGCGGCGGTTGCTCGACGCCACGTCGAACTTCTCGCGCACGAACTGCAGGTTCTCGCGGGCCATCACCTCCTGCTCGCGGAAGAACTGCGCCCGCTCGAAATCCTTCTGCGAAACGGCGCTCTCCATCTGCTCGACCGCCACACGGATGTTGCGGTTGATCTGGCCGAACTCCTCGCTGTAGCCAGCCTCACGCAGCTTCGCGCGCGCGCCCGCTTCATCGAGCAGGTCGATGGCCTTGTCGGGCAGGAACCGGTCGGTGATGTAGCGGCTCGACTGGTAGACCGCCGCCTCGAGGGCATCGCGCGAGTAATCGACGTGATGGAACGTCTCGTAGCGCTCCTTGATGCCGAGCAGGATCTGGATGGCCTCCTGCTCGCTCGGCGGATCGACCTTCACGGCCTGGAACCGACGCTCGAGCGACCGGTCCTTCTCGATGTACTTCCGGTACTCGGCGGGAGTCGTCGCGCCGATGCAGCGAATCTCGCCGCGCGACAGCGCCGGCTTGAGGATGTTGGCCGCGTCGAGCGAGCCTTCGGCCGACCCCGCGCCCACCAGCGTGTGCAACTCGTCGATGAACACGATGATGTTCGGGTTCTCGACCAGCTCCTTCATGATGGCCTTCAGGCGCTCCTCGAACTGGCCGCGGTACTTGGTGCCCGCGACGATCAGCGAGATGTCGAGCGCCAGGATCCGCTTGTCGGCGAGGAAGTGGGGCACGTCGCCGACCGCAATCTTCTGCGCGAGGCCTTCGACGATCGCCGTCTTGCCCACACCCGGCTCGCCGATCAGCACGGCGTTGTTCTTCGTGCGCCGGCAGAGCACCTGCTGGACGCGCTCGATTTCGGTCTCGCGCCCCACCAGCGGATCGAGCGCGCTCTTGAGCGCCGCCTCGCTGAGATCTCGGCTGAACTCGGCCAGCAGCGGCGTCTCCTTGACGCGCGTCATCGTCGTCTTCTCGTTCAGCAGCGCGACGATGTCCTCGCGCACCGTGGCCGGCCGCATCCCCTTCTCCATCAGGATGGTGGCGGCCACCGACTGCTCCTCGCGGAGGATACCCAGCAGCAGGTGCTCGGTGCCGATGTAGTTGTGCGAGAGCTGATCGGCCTCCTCGGCGGCGAACTGGAGGACGCGCTTCGTCTCGGCGCTGAACGGGATCTCGACAGAGGTCGAGACCTTCTCACGGAAGACCGTGCGGCCCTCCACCTCCTTGCGGATGGCTTCGAGGGAGAGGTGGGACCGCGCGAAGATGCGGCTGGTCAACCCCTTGCCTTCGCGGATGAGGCCCAACAGCAGGTGCTCGGTCTCGATGGAGACACTGCCCAGCTGGCTGGCCTCGTACCGTGCGAAGAAGAGGACGCGCCGCGCTCGTTCTGTATACCGCTCGAACATGTGGTCCCTTGGAAGAGCTCACGCAAAGGCGTGCTGCGTAGTGTCCGCATTATACGGGAACGCCTCGGCTGGCCCGCCCGCACGTTCGTCCGTGTCGGCCTGCCGTCGGTCCCGGTTCCGGCTCGAACACATCAGCCGGTCCTGTGATTAGGACGCCGTCCGGCCGTGGTCGGATGGAGCGCTCAGGCGGACCGCAACTGTCCGCCCTCGAGACGCAGCACGCGATCACAGGCGTCGGCGAGCCGCGTGTTGTGCGTCGCGATGACCGACGTGAGCCGCTGCTCCGCATGCATGTCCCGCAAGAGCGAATGCAAAGAAGCGGCCGTGTGCTCGTGAAGGTTGCCGGTGGGTTCGTCCGCGAGCAGGAGGGCGGGCCGCATCACGAGCGCCCGCGCTATTGCCACGCGCTGCTGCTCCCCGCCCGACAACGTTCCTGGCCGGTGCGCGAGGCGATGTCCGAGGCCGACGCGCTCCAGCAGGTCCCGCGCGCGCGGCCTGCCGTCGGCCAGCGGCACGCGGCCGATCCGCAGCGGCATCTCGACGTTCTCGAGCGCGGAGAACTCGGGCAGCAGATGGTGGAACTGGAACACGAATCCAACCCGTTGGTTCCTGAAGGCGACCCGTCCCGCATCGTCGAGCGCGTGCAACGCCACGCCGTCGAGCACCACGTGCCCGGCATCGAGACTGTCGAGGCCGCCTAGGACGTGCAGCAGTGTGCTCTTCCCCACTCCGGACGCCCCGACGACGGCGACCATCTCCCCCGCCTCCACCTGCAGGTCGACGTCACGAAGAACCTCGACCGCTCCAGTCGGCGTGGGGTAGGACTTGGCAAGATTGGCGACGGTCAGGAAGGGCATTGGCGGCCTACAGCCTACAGCCTACGAGCCTACCTGAGGCTTCGGGCAGGCTATAGGCAGCAGGCTGTAGGCCGCCCACGTTCACTGATACCGCAGCGCCTGCGCAGGGTCGAGCCGCGACGCCTGCCGCGATGGGTAGATCGTGGCCACGAAGCAGATCGCGATCGCGGCGAGCACCACGAGGATGAAGTCGTCCACCTGCACCTTGAATGGCACGTAGGCCACCTGGTAGACGTCCATTGGCACCTGGATCAGCTTGTAGGTGTCGAGCACCCACGTGACCCCCAGCCCGGCAAGCGCGCCGACCGTGGTGCCGATGGCGCCGATGATCAGGCCCTGCAGCATGAACACGGCGGTGATGCTCGCACCCGCGGCGCCCATGGTCTTGAGGATGGCGATGTCGCGGCTCTTCTCCATCACCAGCAGCACGAGCGACGCCACGATGTTGAGGGCGGCGACCATCACGATGAGGCCGATGGTGATGGAGATGGCCACCTTCTCGAGCCACAGCGCGGAGAACAGCGACCGGTTCATCTGTGCCCAGTCCTGGGTGACGTACGTGCCGCCCAGCCGATCGACGATCTCGGCGGCCACCGAGGGCGCGGCGTACATGTCGTCCACGCGCACCTCGATGAAGTCCGGCTTCTCGCGTGCGAGCAGGCGTTGGGCCGTCGGCAACGACACGAAGCCGTAGGCCGCATCGAACTCGTACAGCCCGAGCGAGAAGATACCGACGATGCGCAGACGCCGGCTGCCCATCGTCGGGCCGAACGGCGACAGCGGGCCTTCCGGCGTCATCAGCGTCACGGTGTCGCCGACCGACACGCGCAACTGGTCGGCGAGCGCTCGCCCGATGGCGAGGCCGGCCAGCGCGTCCTCGGCCGGAGCGGCCAGCGCGGAGAGCGACCCCTCCTGCATGCGCTCCCCGACGTCCGTGACTTCGGCCTCCGTCGCGGGATCGACGCCCTTGACCGTGATGAATGCCTGCTGTTCTCCTGCCGTGATCAGTGCCTTGCCGAGGACGATGGGAGACGCCCCGGTGACCCGCGGCACAGCCTTCAGCCGCTGGACGTCGCCGGCCACGTCGGTCAAGCCCTCGCCGGCCTGCCAGACGTAGATGTGCGGCGATGCGCCGACGATCCGATCGCGTAACTCGCCCTGCAGTCCCGTCATCAGCGCGAGCGCGATGATGAGCGCCATCACGCCGACCGCCACGCCGATCGTCGAAATCACCGAAATCAACGACAGGAACGCCTGCTTGCGTCGTGCAACCAGGTAGCGCAGGGCGAGAAAGAGTTCGAAAGGCATTACGTAGCGTGTAGCCTACAGCCTACAGCCTGCCTGAAGCGCGGCCGAGAGGATCGAAGGACACGATGCCCAGGGATACTGCGAAGCTTCATGTGTTCCAACTCGCCGACCGGCTGGTGCTCGACATGGACGATGCCGCGCGAGCACTCCCGCGTCAGGAGCAGTTCGAAATCGGCAGGCAGCTTCGCCGCGCCGCGCTATCGGTCCCAACGAACCTCATCGAGGGTGACAACGCGAAAGTACACGCGAACATCGGAGGTTCGTCGGCATTGCCGCAGGCCCTCGATGCGAACGCGCTCAGCGCGTTCGCATCAACGGGAACAGGATCACGTCCCTGATGCTCGGGCTGTTTGTCAGGACCATCACGAGGCGGTCGATGCCCACCCCTTCGCCGCCGGTGGGCGGCAGGCCGTACTCGAGCGCGCGCACGTACTCCTCGTCCATCTGATGCGCCTCGGCGTCGCCCCTGGCGCGTTCGGCGAGTTGCGCCTCGAACCGGCGGCGCTGCTCGGCCGGGTCGTTCAGCTCGCTGAACGCGTTGGCCAGCTCGAACCCGCCGGCATACAACTCGAAACGCTCCACGGTGTCCGGATCGGTCGGCTTCTGCTTGGACAGCGGCGACACCTCGGTCGGGAAGTCGTAGACAAACGTCGGCTGCACGAGATCGTCTTCGCAGAGCGCCTCGAAGATCGCCGTCGCGGTCCTGCCGGGGCCCTGCCCCTCCGGCACCTCGAGCCCGAGCGCGGTCGCGACGCTGCGCGCGGTCGCGGCGTCTCGCAGCATGTCGGGCTCCACCGAGCGCCCGAGGCGTTCCGACGCGCGCTGCGCGGCGCCCTCGCGCAGGGACAAGCGCCGGAACGGCGGCGCAAACGAGATGTCGTGTTCACCGAACTTCAGGTCGGTGGTGCCGACGGCCTTCAGCGCGACCTCGGCGAGCATCTCCTCGGTCAGCCGCATCAGGTACTCGTAGTCCACGTAGGCCTGGTAGAACTCCAGCATCGTGAACTCGGGATTGTGCTGCGTCGAGATGCCTTCGTTGCGGAAGTTGCGGTTGATCTCGTAGACGCGATCCATGCCGCCCACGACGAGACGCTTGAGATACAGCTCGGGCGCGATGCGCATGTACAGCTTCATGTCGAGCGCGTTGTGATGCGTCACGAACGGCCGGGCCAGCGCCCCACCGGCGATCGGCTGCATCATCGGCGTCTCGACCTCGAGAAAGCCGCGCGCGTCGAGGAAGCCGCGTATCGCCTGCAGCGTGCGCGCCCGAACTTCGAACACGCGCCGCGACTCCGGGTTCACCACGAGGTCGAGGTAGCGCTGGCGGTAGCGCGTCTCGACGTCCTGCAAGCCGTGCCACTTCTCCGGGAGGGGCAGGAAGCACTTGGCCAGGAAGGTGATGTCGCTCACCCAGATGGTGAGCTCGTTGGTGCGAGTGCGGAACAGGCGGCCGCTCATGCCGACGTGGTCGCCGAAGTCGAGCAGCTTGAACAGCGCGAACAGTTCCGGACTGACCGAGTCCTCGCGGACGTAGGCCTGGATCGTGCCCGCGCCGTCGGAGAGGACGAGGAAGTTGGCCTTGCCGAACGTCCGCAGCCCGAGGATGCGACCGGCGGCGCGCACGAGCACGGGCTCGGCCTCGAGCACCTCGCCACTGGTCTCGCGATAGGTCGCGGCCAGATCGGCGATGCGGTGCGTCGCCTCGTACGCGTACGGATAGGGGTGGACGCCGAGAGCGAGCAGTTCCTCGAAGTTGGCGCGGCGTTGGACGACGAGTTCGGAATCGGACATGGCGAGAATGGACAGGCCTACACAGCCTACAGCGTATTGCCTGCGGGCCCCGACGCGCTGCACTGCGCCTCGGTCGGCTGTCGGGCAGGCTGCGGGCCCTAGGCGGGCAGGCGCTAGGACGTGGTGCGCTGTTGGTCGAGGCGCTTGCGGATGGCGTCCAGCACGCCGTTCACGAAGCGGACCGCGTCGGGAGCGCTGAACGTGCGCGCGAGTTCGAGTGCCTCGTTGATCACGACCGCCGGCGGCACGTCGGGCCGCTCGAGCAGTTCGTAGACGGCCAGCCGCAGCACGAGCCTGTCGATCACGGCGAGCCGTTCCAGCCGCCAGTTGGTTGCCGCCTCGGTGATGAGCGGGTCGATGCGGTCGAGCGCGCGCGCCGTGCCGAGAGCCAGCTCCGAGGCAAGCGCGTCGCGCGCCTGCACGGGCGGACGCAGCTGCAGCTCACGCACGCCGGCGATCGCTTCCGGCAGCGCGTCGCCGCTCATCTCCCAACCGTAGAGGATCTGCAGGGCGCTCTCACGCGCCTGTCGCGCCTGTGCCGGGTCGTGCTTCACGCGCGGCTCCCCTGCCGCAGCGGATCGGCCTGCCACTGCCGTGCCAGGCTCGCCATCGTCACCACCGCGACGGCGGCTTCGTAGCCCTTGTTGCCTGGGCCGTCGGGCACACGGGCCTCGGCTTCCTCGATGCTGTTGGTGGTCAGCACGCCGAACGCCATCGGCACGCCCTGCGCGAGGGACGCCTGCATGATGCCGTGCGACACCGCCGACGCGATGTAATCGAAGTGCGGCGTTTCGCCCTTGATCAGGCACCCCAGGCAGACGACGGCGTCGATCCTCCCCGAGGCAGCCGCCGTGTGGGCGCCGAACGGTATCTCGTAGGCACCGGGCACGTCGAGGCGTTCGACGTCGGCCGCCGACACCCCCGCAGCCGCAAGCGCTTCGAGGGCGCCAGCGGCGAGCCGGCCGGTGATGTCGTCGTGGTAGGTGGACACCACGAGGGCCACGCGAAGACCCGGCATGTGCGGCACGGGCTGGACGATTGCAGGACGGGACACGGACTGGCTGCTCCTATCGACCGGTAAAGGACGCCCGACGCTTCTCGAGGAAGGCGCGCACGCCCTCGCCCATGTCGTCGGTGGCCGCGGCAAGGCCGAAGAGACGGGCCTCGAGCGCCAGCCCTTCGGCAAGGGGGAGGTCGAGGCCTTCGGTCACGGCCTCGCGCGCGTAGCGCAGCGCCATCGGCGCCCGTTCGGCAAGCTGCGCGGCCAGGGCCTGGGCCTCGTCGAGCAGCTGCGCCGCCGGCACGACGCGAAGGGCCAGCCCCATCGCCACCGCCTCGTCGGCGGCGACCTGCCGGCCCGTGAGAATCAGCTCCAGCGCCTGCTGCCGCCCCACCGCACGCGCCAGCCGCTGCGTGCCGCCGAAGCCCGGGATCAGGCCCAGTGACGTTTCCGGGAGCCCGACGCGCGCCGTGTCGGCCACCAGCCGGAACGTGCAGGCCAGCGCGAGCTCACAACCACCACCGAGGGCGTACCCGTTGATGGCGGCAATCGACGGCACCGGGAGCATCTCCAGCATCGTGAAGACGTGCTGTCCATGCCGCGCGTAGCGCACCGCCACCTCCGGCGTCAGCCCCTCGAACTCGCCGATGTCGGCTCCGGCGACGAACGCCTTGGGCCCGGCCCCCGTGACGATGAGCACCCGCAATCCCGCGTCGTCGGCCAGGGTCGCAAGCACATCCTGCAACTCGGCGAGCGCCGCCCGGTTGAGCGCATTCAACCTGGCCGGGCGCGAGATCGTGAGGACGCGTACGGTGTCGGTGCCCGACAGGTCCAGGTGCTCGTACGCAGGCATGGCCAGGATCGTGAATCAGGTGTCGGATGTCGGGCCGGGCGTTCGGGGCACGGAACGGCGGGCGTGCGGTTCGAGGCGCTGAGGACCATGGCCTCCGTCGTCCGCGTCCCGCCTGCGGAGCAGTATAGCCGACACCCACACGATGCCGAGGGCTGCTGCGGCGCCGATCGCATCGGCGATGACGTCGGCGACGTCCGGCGTCCGGCCCGGTACGAACGACTGGTGGAACTCGTCGGACACGCCGTAGAGCACGGCGATCACCAGAGCCGCAGTGACGGCTCCGCGGCTGACCCGGCGCAGGCGGCCGCCGGTGAGTCCCGCAAGGCACAACACCGCCAGCACGCCATACGCAAAGCCGTGCGCCTGCTTGTCGTTCACGCCCGGGGGGCTGGGCAGCCTGGGTTGCGCCGAGAGGACGAAGATCAACAGGGCCCAGCCGGCTGCGGGCAGCCACGCGAGCCGGCGACGGGTGGCGTCCCTCACAGCGGCAGCGGGTACATCAGCCAGCCGAGGAGCAACGCCGTGCCGACGAAACCGCCGGCGATGTAGAGCGCGAGACGCACCTGCTCGCCGCGGCTGTCCTTCTGCAGGACGGCCATCACCGTTGCGACACAGACCGAGAAGAACACGAGCAGCAGGAGGTGGCTGGTCATCACGCCTTGCGTCCGATGGCGATGTCGTAGGCGTCGAGCACGACCAGCGCATTGAGCAGGCCGGCGACGATCAGGTAAGTGTTGGCGTACTCGTAGCTCACCGCCACGACGTTGCCGCTGCCCCACCCCGCAGCCCAGGCGACGAAATACGGGGCGCCGATGCCCATGTTGGCCAGCGCCGCGAGGGCGACCAGCGGCTGCGACAGTTCGATCGGGAAGATGCGGCCCTCGAGCCAGAGACCCGCGCCGAAGAAGGCGACGAGCACGACGAAGAAGACGAGTCCCTTGTCGCGGCGGCCGAGCCAGGCGTGCGCGGAACCGGGCACGAGCCATCCCAGTGCGCACAACACGAGCGGCGGCAAAGGTGGCAGCGAGGATTGAGCAGATCGCGCAGTCATCAGCCGAGTAGTGTATGTCCGGCGAGCGGTGTCATGCATCCGTCCGCAGCAGGACGCGCCCGAGCAACCAGCCCGCGACGACGCCGAGCGGCGCGGCCGCCACGGCCCGCAGCGGGCTGCCGGGGTTCCACACGCCCGCGAGTTCGATCGTCCACGTGGCCAGCGTGGGCAGACCGGCCAGGGCCAGCCACGCCGCGCGTCGATCGAGCGTTCGCGGCCACCACCTGTCCGACGCGTCGAGCATCCGCGCCAGCGACCGGCGCACGACCGGCGTGCGCCGGCGCGGCACACCCACGGCTGTCACAAGACCCAGGGCGCCGGACACGTACAGCCCCGTGCATCTCCCGCAGACGGGCAGCGGCTGCGCCGCGATCCGGAACGATCGGTCGGGCCGCTGGTGACACAGGCGCGAGCCCAGCAGGTAGGTCGCCGCTGCCATCACGTGCCCGGCGCCTGACTCGTGCCGCGCACGCCACACGGGCGCGGCGGCGAGCAGCACCGCCCAGCACACCGCGCACGCCGCCAGTGCTGCGAGCAGCCAGCGCGACGTCCGCGGCGGCGCCGCGCGCTCAGAACGGGCAGTTGCGCCCGAAGACCTCGGTGTAGCGCTCACGGAACTCGTCCAGCGTGTACGCGTGGCTCTGTCCGCCGACGTGCTCGAGGGCATAGGTTGCGGCCACGCTGCCCAGTTGTCCGCACGTTTCCCAGTCGGCGCCGACGGCCAATCCTTTCATGAGGCCGCCCCGATAGGCGTCGCCAACGCCGGTCGGGTCGGCAAGCCGTCGCTCCGGCGCCACCGGCACGTCGATGCGCTGGCTCTGGAGGTGGATCGATGAGCCGTGCTCGCCCTTGGTGATGACCACGGCTTCCGACTTCTCGAGCAGCGCGTCCACGTCGAGCGTCGTCTTCTCGCGGATCAGCTCGTACTCGTAGTCGTTGCAGATCACGATGTTGGCGCCGACGAGCCCCGCGGCGAGTTCCGGCCCGTCCATGCGTGCACACTGCTGCCCGGGGTCGAAGATGTAGCGGAGGCCGAGCGCACGGCATTCCTCGGCGTACTGCACCATCGCCTTCGGATCGTTGGGCGAGATGATGACGAGATCGGCATGTCCGGCCGTCCGGAACGAGAGCTCGTCGGCGACGGCCATCGCCCCGGCGTAGAACGACGCGATCTGGTTGTTCTGCGTGTCCGTACTGCAGAAGAACGACGCCGTGAACTTGCCGCCGATCTCTGCCACGAGCGAGGTGTCGATGTTGGCCGCCTCGAGCCAGGCGCGGTAGTCGGAGAAGTCCTGACCTGCCGTCCCCATCAGCACGGGACGCTCGCCGAGCAGCGCCAGCGTATAGGCGATGTTCGGCGCGCAGCCGCCCCGCCGCTTCTCCATCTCGTCCACCAGGAAGCTGAGGCTGAGACGCTTCAGGTGTTCAGGAAGCAACAGCTCCGTGAACGTCCCCGGAAAGGTCATGAGGTAGTCGTAGGCGATGGAACCAGTGACGATGTGACGGGGCATTGTTCGGGATTCGGGATTCGGGGTTCGGGGTTCGGGGT
>JAEZCY010000005.1 GCA_023429845.1 Acidobacteriota bacterium | reverse complement strand
CCATCGACATTCCCGCATTCCGCATTCCCGCATTACGAGGTCAGCGCTTCTACTGGTCTGACACTCTGCCGCCTGTCTCGTCGCGGTCATCGACATTCCCGCATTCCGCATTCCCGCATTACCAGGTCAGCGCTTCTACTGGTCTGACACCCCCCCGTTCAGATGTACCGCAGGCGGGCTTCCCGCCGACGTGCGATGCGCCAGCGAACGCAGCCCCAGAACCCGAAACCGTAACCGATCAGCAACGCCCCG
This sequence comes from Acidobacteriota bacterium, assembly GCA_023429845.1. GTDB lineage: Bacteria > Acidobacteriota > Vicinamibacteria > Vicinamibacterales > Vicinamibacteraceae > Luteitalea. The sequence goes on along the minus strand of JAEZCY010000005.1, from coordinate 3,753 downwards.
GCCCCAAGCGACCCGGCCACGCCGGCTGTCGCGAGCCAGCCCGCCTCCCCGCCCGCGCTCGTCCAGGCGTGCCAGCCACGCCACGCGCCATAGGCGAGGCGCACGAGCACGAGCGTCGTGAGCGCGGTGACCAGCCACCGATTCGGCGTGAAATAGAGGATGCCCGCGGTCGTCTCCCAGCGGCTGAGCAGAAGACCGACGACGCCGAGGAGCGCCCCCGCCGCCAGAGATGCAAGCACGACGGCCAAGGCGTACGGCACCCACAGGGTCGTCACGGCCGCCACGGACGAGGCGATGACGGCCGACAGCGCAAACCCGAGCACGTTCAACGTCGCGAGCCAGGCGCGCGCCGGCTGCCGGGCCGTGCCCACGCGGTACCGCTGCGCGATGGACAGCGGCAGCAACACCACGGGCAGCACGAGCACCAGCACCAGGAGCGCGACGATCAGCAGCGGCACGCGTACAGCGTAGCCCACGCTACGCCCTGCGCGCAGCGCCTCCCGTCCACCCCGCGGGCACACCTATTCGCGTAATCGATCGTTCACGCCTGCTCGCATCTGGCCCGTCGCATGCGGGCCATTGGATCGGCGGCGCGGCCGTCCGGTCCGTGATGTGCCGGCGGCGACGAGTGTCGGGCGTCATCGCCACGAGGGTAAACGGCGCGGAGGCCGTGACGGCGGCCCTGCCGCCCGATCCAGCGCGGTGGATGCCATCGCCGGGCGCCAACGCCTCGCCGACGCGTCGTCGCGCGTGAAAGCGCGCCGGGACGCGCTTTCGGATGGCGGGCCTTCAGTGGCACCGGCGCTGCAATCGCTGCAGGGTCATGATGCGCACCATCCTCACGACAGTCATCGCACTGTTCCTGGCCGCGACGACCGCAGCCGCGCAGGGGCAGCAGACCGGCACGCTGCAGGGCTCTGCGGCCGACGCCAGCGCGCTCGCGCTGCCTGGCGTCACCGTCACCGCGCGCTCGCCATCCCTGCAGGGCGCGCGCGAAACCATCACGGGCCCGTCCGGCGAGTTCGTGCTCCGGGGTCTGCCGCCCGGGACCTACGAGGTCGAGTTCTCGTTGGCCGGCTTCACGCCCACGAAGGAGGTCGTGACGGTCGCGCTCGGACTGCCCACGGAGGTCAGCGTGCGACTCGCACCGGCTGGCGTCCGCGAGCAGGTGGACGTCGTCGCCGAGACCACGTCCGTGCTCGTCACACCGGCTGCGAGCGCCAACTACGGCGCCGCGGAGGTGGACACGCTGGCGACCGGTCGCACTCTCGCGGCGATCGCCGAACTCGCCCCCGGATTGACGGCGAACAGCCCGAATGCCGATCAGGTCACGATCTCCGGCGCGTTCTCCTACGACAACGTGTTCCTCGTGGACGGGGTCGACATCAACGACAACCTGTTCGGCAGCCCCGACGACCTGTTCATCGAAGAGGCGATCGAACAGACGCAGGTGCTGACCTCGGGCGTGTCTGCCGAGTACGGTCGGTTCTCGGGTGGCGTGATCAACGCCATCACGAAGAGTGGCGGTAACACGTTCTCGGGCAGCTTCCGCACCGACCTCACCAATCCGTCGTGGCGCGACGAGACGCCGTTCGAGCAGGAAGCGGGCACGACCCGGCCCGACGACCTCGGGCAGGTGTACCAGGCGACGTTCGGCGGGCCGATCCTGCGGGACCGGTTGTGGTTCTTCGCCGCCGGGCGCTGGGAAGACACGGTGACGTCCGCGCCTTTGCCGCAGAGCGGGATGCCCTTCAATCGCACCGACACCGATCGCCGTTACGAGGGCAAGGCCACCGCGACCGTGGCGCACGGCCACACGATACAGGGCAGCTACTTCCGGAACAGGCTCGAGCAGGAGCGGGTGAGCTTCCCCTTCAGCATCGACATCGCCACCCGCGTGCAGCCAGAGACACCGAGCGATCGCGTCGTCGCGAACTACCGGGGCGTGCTCCGCTCGAACCTGTTTGCGGAGGCACAGTTCTCGCGCAAGCGTCTCGGCTTCCGGAACACGGGCGGTACCTCGCAGAACATCGTGGACTCGCCGTTCATCACACTGACGCAGGATCTCGGGCACTACAACGCGCCGTACTTCGATGCCACCGACCCCGAGGATCGCGACAACCGCCAGTTCACGGGGTCGCTATCGTGGTTTCTCTCGGGCGGACCCACCGGCAGCCACGACATCAAGGGCGGCGTCGAGCACTTCACCGCGACCAATCGCGGCGGCAACTCACAGTCGCCGACGGGCTACGTCTTCGACGCCGACTACCTGACCGATCCGGCAGGCAGCCCGCTCCTCGTGGATGGACGGTTCCAGCCCGTGTTCGTCCCCGGAGAGACCTACTACGAGAACTGGCTGCCGGTGCGCGGCGCCACGATCGACATCACGACGCTGTCGTTCTACGCCCAGGATCGCTGGACGCCGCTCGAGCGGCTGTCACTGGATCTCGGTGTTCGATACGAACGGGTCCGCAGCGACGCGACCGGCGGCATCGTCGGCCTCGACACGGACACGCTCGTGCCGCGGCTGGCTGCGACACACGATTTCGCCGGCAACGGCCGCTACATCCTGCAGGCGACGTACGCGCACTACGCCGGCAAGTCCAGCGAGGCGCAGTTTGCCAACAACACCAACGTCGGCAACCCGAGCCGTGTCTTCGCCTTCTACACCGGCCCAGCCGGACAGGGGCTCGATTTCGCCCCCGGGTTCGACATCGCCAACTATCAGACGTTCCTCGGCATCTTCCCCACCGCCAACGTCTTCTTCGACGAGGGCCTGTCGGCGCCCGTGACACGCGAGTTCACGACCTCGCTCGGCTCGCAGCTCGGTCGTGGCTACGTCAAAGGTACTTACGTGTGGCGCAACACGACCAACTTCGTCGAGGACTTCGTGACCCTCGACAACGGGGCCACCGACGTGACCTTCGAAGGCACCGACTTCGGGTCGTTCCAGAACCGCATCTACCGCAACTCGGACGACGTGGAACGGCGCTACCAGGGGCTGGTGCTGCAGGGCCGCCTCGACATCCGCCGCGGCTGGTCGGTGTATGGCAACAGCACCGTGCAGTTCAAGAACGACGGCAACTTCGAGGGCGAGGCCGTGAACCAGCCCGGCGTCAGCTCCGTCTACGGCGACTACCCTGAAGCGTTCACGCAGGCGCGGCACTATCCCACCGGCCGACTGTCGTCGTTCCAGCGACACAAGGCACGCGTCTGGACGACGCACAGTGCAGTCCTTGGACGCTTCGGTGTCGTGGACACCGGCTTTGCCTACAGGTACGATTCGCCGCTCTCCTACAGTTTGGCCGCGACAGGCTTGTCGCTCACGGACACGCAGGCGACGCGGCTCGCCGGCTACGCGAGCACGACCAGCGCGCAGACCATCTTCTTCGGCGAGCGCGGCTCGGAGCTGTTCCCCAACGGCTCGCACCTGTTCGACCTGGCGGTCACCTACAGCCTGCCGGTGCTGAGAGCGTTGCGCCCCTACGTGAAGCTCGACGTGCGCAACGTGTTCGACAGCACGCCGCTCATCTCGCACGACACGACGGTGACCGCCGACGAGGACGGCCCCCTCGACGCGCTCGGGCTGCCGACGACGTTCACGCGTGGCCCGCGGTTCGGGCAGGCCACGAGCAACACGGACTATCCATTCCCGCGCGAGTTCCGGCTGGCGTTCGGCGTCAGGTTCTGATATGGAAGGACCGTTCGTCAACCAGTAGTCAAGAGGGGCTGTGGGAATGTGGGCGCGCGCGG
>JAEZCY010000238.1 GCA_023429845.1 Acidobacteriota bacterium | reverse complement strand
CATCTGGGAGGTGTCCTCCGGCGAGCTCGTCACCGAACTGCGCGGCCCTGACGGCACGCCGGTGTGGAGCGCGGCGTTCAGCCCGGACGGCCGACTGGTGGTCGGCGGCAACGCCAACGGACTCGTCCGCCTGTTCTCGAGCCAGGTGTGCCTGCCGAGCGACCAGCTGCTGGACCTCGCACGCACACGCGTCACCCGCGCCCTGTCGCCGCAGGAGCGGCAACAGTACCTGCACGAGCGCGTGGACTAGCGGCGCCGCTCGCGCCACGCGCGACGTCAGCGCCTCATCGCCCGTACGGCGGGTCGCCGCCGTCGGTCACCTCGATCGTGACCGTCTGGCCCGCGCGCAGCGTGACGGGCACGCCCTGCACCAGCTCGGCACCGAGCCGCACGACGGGCGCTGCCCCGTCGACACGCACCGAGTAGCGTCGGTCGTGCTCGACGGTGTACCACTCGGGCCACTCGTTCAGCCGCGGGTAGTTGACGGGCAGGTGCAGGTGGTCGCGGTGCCGCGGGTGGTCGAAGCGCACCACACCGCTCCAGTCGGATTCCGCGCTGACGCTCATCAGCACCGTGCCTTCGTCACGCACCGCCCCGAGATGCACGCGGCGGTCCCAGGGCTCGAGCCGTGCGCCCTGTGTCTTCCACATCACGTACATCAGCGATGTGCGAATCGTATTGCCGTCGCCGTGCCAGTCCTCGACGATGCCGCTCGGCTGAATGACGTCGAGCATCTTGGTCACCGCCGCGTCGATGTGGGTGGGCAGGTCGGGATGCGGCTCGCGGTTGTGCAGCACGAGCGCGGACTCGATGGCATCGGAATACGAGTCCGCACTCCACCAGGCGACGGGCGGCGTCTCGTCGAACAGGTACGTCGGTGTGCGCGCGACGGTGTCGATACCCTGCCTGACCGCATCGCGGAAGCGCGCCTCGCCTGTCGTCATGTAGGCGGTGTACACGCCGTTGAACATGTAGCCCCAGCAGTGCGCATGCCGCCCGGCGATGGGCTTGCCGGTGGCGATGTCGATGTCGTGGTGCCAGACGCCATCGGCGGTCCGTCCGACCGCGAGCAGCTGGTCGATCATCCGGATGAACGCGGAACGATACGCGGCGGCCTTCTCCGGACGCACATGCGAGGCGAGCACGAACGCCTCCGACAGCCCGCCCACGATCTCGTTGCCGTGATCCGACAGGACGAACCGCGTGGTCAGCGGCTTCTGCGTCGCGACGTCCCATCTGTCGACCGGCAGGTAGTTCGTCGTCGGCAGCATGTCGAGGAAATAGAAGTCGGCGATGGCCAGCACCTGGTCGAGGTAGGCCTTGTTGCCGGTCTTGAAGTACAGGCGTGTGAGCACCTGCAGCATGTTGCCGTTGATCTCGGTGGTCTGCGCCGGCAGCCGGCCGCGGCGCGTCTCGTACGGCGCGTGTCGGATTATGTCGGCCGCGATGCCCTCCATGCGGTGGTACCACGGCGTGTCGCCGAAGAGTTCGGTCAGCGGAATGAGCCCATCCTTCATGTACTCGCTCGACCCGAAGATGATGCCGTCCATGTCGGGTGTCGCGCGGATGAACCCCTTGCCGCCGCCCTGCACGTCGTCGGACAGACGGCCCACGCGGGTCGTGAGCAGCGTCTCCTGGCGCAGGATGTCGAGCATCGCGCCGTGGTACGCGGCGGGTTCGGTGAGCCGTGCCGCCATTACCATGAACGGGTAGAGATCCGCGGCGGTGTTCTGCACCACCCAGCTGCCGTCCGGTGTCCGTCCGCCAGAGGAACCCCGGTGGGGCAGCAGGCCGGTGACGCTGTCGCGACGGGCCAGCCAGGCGTGCATGATGCGGTTGCTGTCCACGAGCGCGCGCGTGGCAAGCCGGCCGTTGCGTTCGGCGCGCGCCGCGACGTCGTCATCGGACGCGCGAACGCCCGCGACGAGGGCCAGTACACACACGATTGCAGCGGACAGGGCAGTACGCATCTCGAGACGCCTCCGGATCGATGTCGGGGTTTCTTTCGACCTTCGTGACGCCTGCTATTATCCCTGCGCCTTCCGTGATCCTCCATCGCCTCGGAACACCGCTGCTTGCCGCCGCCCTGCTGCTGGTGGCCTGGACGTCGTCGGTCCTCGCGCACCCGGGTTCGGTGGCCTTCTGGCATGTCGTCGTCCAGGGGGGCGACGTTCACAGCCGGATCATCGTGTCGGTGGAGGACGCCGTATGGCCCGCCGGCGCCCGGGCCAACACCGAGGAGCTCGATGGCGCGGCGCTGGACGCGCTCGCGGTGCACCTGGTGCCGCACTTCACCGCCAGTGTCGATGGTGAACCAGTGCCGGCGACCGTGCAGTCGGTGCGCGCCATTTCAAACGACAACATCGAGATCGTCGTGCTGCACCGCACGCGTCGCCCCGATGGCGCGCTGACGTTGCAGTCCACCTTCCACGCGATCACCGATGACGACCACCGTGTGATCGCCCGGCTGGAGCGCGACGGCGAAAGCACGCCGTTCGTGCTGCACGCGGCGGCGCCGCGTCACGATGTCGCGGCACCAGGCGCGGGACGGACGCACACCACCACATTCGCTGCGATGGTGGTGCTCGGCATCGCGCACATCCTCACTGGATACGACCACCTCGTGTTTCTCGCGTGTCTGCTGCTGCCGGGTGGTAGCTGGCGCTCCCGCGCACTGATCGTCACGGCGTTCACGGTGGCGCACAGCCTGACGCTCGGTCTCGCGGCCATGCAGGTCATCACCCTGCCCGAGCGTTTCGTCGAGGCGGCGATTGCCGTGAGCATCGCGTACGTCGCGCTGCAGAACCTGCTCGGCGGCCGTGAGGCGCAGCGCTGGCCGGCGGCGTTCGGCTTCGGCCTGGTGCACGGATTCGGCTTCGCCGGCATGCTCGACCTGCTGCACCTGCCAACCTCGTTGTGGGTCACCTCGCTGTTCGCCTTCAACATCGGCGTCGAGGTGGGACAGATGGCCGTGGTCGCCATCGCCGTGCCGGTGCTGGCCTTCGTCGCGCGGCATTCCTGGCAGCCGCGGGCCGTGCAGTTCACCTCGGCAGGCGTGTTCGCGCTCGCCGTGTTCTGGATAGTGGAGCGTCTCTCTTGACGGATCACGAAGACGGCCGGTCGTTCGCGCAGGGCGCCCACCGACAGCCACCGCCACGTCCGGCGGACGACGCCGGCCAGCCTGACGTGCCGCGAGTGCGCGCGCGCCGTCGGGCGTCGGCTGCGCTGCTGCCCGTCGCCACTGGCGTGCTGCTCGGGCTCCTGTACTTCCTGACCGCTTCGGCTGCCACTGACGGAACCCTGCAGGTGACGATCGCGGAGGCCGCCTCGTCGGATCCCACGCCGGCCCGCGTACGCATCACGAACGCCGCCGGCCAGCCGGTGAGCAGGCCGACGCGTGGAGCGCTTGCCATTCCCGGTGAGGCCCTCGGCGTGCCCAAGGAGGCACTGGCCGTGATGTACGGCACCGACGACCGCGCCGACGGCTATGCGACGCAGCCGGATGGCGCGTTCTACGTGGACGGCGCCTTCGAGGTGACGCTGCCGGCGGGTGAGTACCAGGTCGAGGTGACGAAAGGCTACGAGTACGTGCGGCAGCGGCATCCGGTGACGATGTCGGCCGGCCGCACCCAGCGCGCGCGCTACTCGCTGCGCCGCTGGATCGACATGCCGCAGCGCGGCTGGTACGCGTCCGATGATCACATCCACCTCCGCCGCTCACCGCGCGAGAACCCGATCATCCTCCGCTGGATCGCCGCCGAGGACCTGCACGTGGGCCATCTGCTGCAGATGGGTGACTTCCACACGACGTACTTCTCGCAGTACGGCTTCGGGCCGGCGGGCCGCTATGAGGAGTCCGGTCGCATCCTGTCGTCGGGACAGGAAGACCCGCGCACGCCCGAGATCGGCCATACGATTTCGCTCGGTGCCACGCAGGCCGTTCCGGTAGGTCGCGCGGACGCGTACTACGCCTACGACCGGACGTTCGACCGTGTGCGAACCTTCGGAGGCATCACCGGGTACGCCCACCAGGCGATGACCTTCCATGGCTACCGCGGCATGACCCTCGACGTGCTGCAGCGCAAGATCGACTTCCTCGAGCTGATGCAGTTCTGCGCGCCGGGCGGACCGTTGATCACGACGCACTACTACCATTTCCTCGACCTCGGATTTCCGCTGACCGCGCTCGCGGGCTCCGACTTTCCCTGGTGCGGAAGGACGAAGGCGTTCGGTGCGGCCGACAACGAAGGTCCCCGTCTCGGCGACGCGCGCTTCTACACGTACGTCGATGGCCCGCTGACCTTCGACGCGTGGATGGCGGGTGTGAAGGCGGGCCGCACGTTCGTCACCACGGGGCCCATGCTGACGATGACCGTCGACGGCGCGCTGCCGGGGACGACGCTCGAGCGCCGCAGTGGCGACGTCGTGCGGGTAGAGGTACAGGCGGAGGGGCACGACACGGACGTGCCGCTCGACGCACTCGAGATCGTCGTGCACGGCGAGGCCGTGCAAACGGCACGCGCAGCCGAAGCGGGGCAGTCGGCCAACCGTCTGCAACTGACCCACGATCTGCGCCTCGGCTCACACGGGGTGTGGATCGCCGCGCGGGCTCGAGGCGGCGCGACGCAGGCGGCGCACACCACGCCCGTCTACGTGCGCGTGGACGGCGCGGGTTTCGAGAATCCCGCGACGATGCGGCGGTACCTGGAGCTCTCGAAGTCGTACTTGAAGGAGATCGAGACGGCGCTCGCGACGCCGGTCATCGCGGTCAACGAGCAGATGGGGCGTTACCGCGCCGGCATGATGCAGCGGATTGCGGAAACGCGCGCAGTACTGAGGGAATTGGAGGAGCGGGCCCGCTGACGCCTCAGTGATGCGGGAATGCGGGTCGCTGACGCCTCAGTAATGCGGGAATGCGGGTCGCTGACGCCTCAGTAATGC
>JAEZCY010000023.1 GCA_023429845.1 Acidobacteriota bacterium | reverse complement strand
TACGTACGTTGCCTCCCGTGCGTCGGGCAAGGCCCGGTACCTATGTTTCGGCGGCCCGACGCCTGCCTGCCGCTTGACGGATCCGGACCGATCGACGACGCTGCCGGGATGTCGGTCCTCTGCGCTGTCGACTTCTCGCCCGCCTCCGCCGTCGCCCTGGCGACCGCCGGGCGCATCTCGTCTACCTTCAGCGCACCGCTGACGGTGCTCACGGTGGCCGATCCGCTCCTGGCGGCGGCTGAACGCCTCCAGGCCGGCAGCGATGCGATCCGCCTGCTGACCGGTGCGCTGGGCGACTTCGTCGACGAGACGCTCGGCGCGGGCAGTGCCTCGCGGCATCGCCTCGTGGTGGCCGTCGGCAACGCGGCCCCCGAGATCGTCCGGCAGGCCGAGGCCGACGATGCGGGATTGCTCGTGCTGGCCACGCAGGGCGCCAGCGGTATCAGGAAGTTCGTCTTCGGTTCGGTGGCCGAGCGCGTATTGCGCACGTCCACTCGTCCCGTCCTCGTGGTGCCACCCTCCGCCACGGAAGGAACCGGTCGCACGCTCGGGTCGATGCAGGAGGTGCTGGCGCCCGTCGATTTCCATGAGCACGCGCTCCACGACATCCGCGTCGCCAGCCGCGTCGCGCGCGCCAGCAACGCGGAGCTGCGCTTGCTGCACGTCGTGCCCGTCGATGCCGGAGGACGATGGACGGTGCTGCGCGAGAGCATGGCCACGGAGTTGGCCGAAGAGCTGAGCGGCGCACGCCAGAGTGAAGTCGATCGCGCGCGGGAAGGGCTCGAGCGCCTCGCCGCGGAGCTCGGGGGCGCGCAGAGACCCACCCTCGAAGTGGCGCAGGGCAGCGTGCCCGAACGGATCGCGGATGTCGCCGAGCGCGCGGAAGTGGATCTGGTGGTGCTCGGGCTGCGCGGCACGGACGGCGTCACCAGCACGCGCGTCGGGACGATCGCCTACAGGGTCCTGTGCTGTTCGCCGGTGCCGGTGCTCGGGTTGCCGCACGAAGCGCGCAGCGACCATGCCCTGGCGTTCCTGGAGGCGAAGCCGGCCGGCGCCTGACCGTCCTCAGTGCACGAACGCCGCGATCGCCTGCGCGAGTGACGATGTATCGGGGCCGCTGCGCGCACTCGTCGCCTCTCCGCGGCGCGCCAGCGACTCGCAGAGGAGCGTGGACGCGGACGTCGGCGCGTGGATGACGCACAGCGTCGGCCGATCCAGGCGCTGCACCGCCGCTCGCGTCGACCAGTCACTGCCGCTCATCGGGCGCAGGGCCAGCGCCGGCGGCTCCACTTCGAAGAACGCCGTCGGTCCGGGGTCGATGAGAACGACGCCGGCGATACGACGGCTCGAGGCCATCATCTCCGCCGCTACCGCCATGGTCTCGGCGCCGAATTCCCGGCCGCCCACGTAGACGGGCAACCCGGTGCTCGCGAGCGCGTCGGTGAGCCGCTGCAGTTCGAGCGCCACGTCGCGCGGAGACCGTCGCTGCCAGAACGACTGCAGGGCGTCGATGCCGACGACGTGCACGCCGGCAGCGGCCAACTGCTGGGCCAGGGCTTCGTCGGTGTCGCGCCACCCGCGGGCGGGCGACAGCAGCACCAGCATGCTCCGCGGCCGGGACGACCATGCCGCAGTCAACGGCAGGTCGAAGTGCTGCAACCAGCGCTGCACCGCCGTGCGGTCTCGCGTCGGTTCACGAGCGGCCGCATGCAGCGCCGCCTCCAGCGGTGCGCCGAGTGCGATGGCTGCGGGCGCATACCGCCAGCGCGTCGACTCGGAGACCGAGCCCGCTTCGCCCGAAACGCCGTCACCTGCGCGCACGCGCCTCGGGTGCGCCGCGCACGTGGGCTGCCCGCCGGTCTGCGCACGTCCCACCGCCACCGCCGCGGGCAATGCCACGGGTGAGGCGCCCTCCATGGCCGCCGTAGCCAGCGGCAACGCGCCGGGCGTGGCCACCAGAACAGGCCGCATGTACGTGGTGAGCCCGGCTTCGCGTTGCGCCCGTCGTGAGATGTCCTCGAGCGCAGCGGCCGTGTCGGGACAGGGGGCCGACGTACTGACCATGGGGAGGCGCGAGACGTCCACGTCCACGAGCAGGACGTGCCACGGCACGGCGTCGACCAGAGCGGATGTTTCGGCGGCTGATTCACCGCCGCGCAGCAGCAGCACCACGCCGGTGGGGGAGGTGCGTGGCACCCGGACGCCGCTCGTGCCGAGGTGGGGCAGGTCCAACCTCAGCTCGCGTGCGCCGTGTCGCCCGTCCGGCTCGCTTTGCAGGTCGTCGCCCAGGCCCACCCCGGCGCCGACCGTCAGTGCGACGCCCAGCGCGAGCCGCCGCGCCGCTTCACGGACACGGGATGGGGATGCCACGACCGGACCAGCATAGCGCAGGCGCTACTGCTTGGTCGGCACGTGCACCGCCACCTCATCACCGCCAGCTCCGGCATGTCGGGACACGCCGTTGGTGGGGTGCGCCGGCATGTGCACCGGAGGGGCCGCCGCCCGCTCCGCACGCGGCCTGCCGGACAGCTTGGCAAACAGCGTAAGCGCCTGGGCCGTCACCTGGTCCATGTTGTAGTACTTGTACGTGCCGAGCCGACCCACGAAATGCACGCCTGGCGTCGCGTCGCCGAGCGCCTTGTACTGCTGGTAGAGGGCCGCATTCTCCGGCTTGGGCACCGGGTAGTACGGGTCGCCTTCGGCGCGCGGGTACTCATAGACCAGGGTCGTCTTCGGGTGCACCTGGCCGGTCAGGTGCTTGAACTCGGTGACGCGCGTGTAGGGCTGCTCGTTCGGGTAGTTGATCACCGCCACCGGCTGGACCTGCGGAGTCTCGAGCGTCTCGAACTCGAACTGCAGCGACCTGTACGGCAGCCTGCCGAAGCAGTAGCCGAAGTACTCGTCGATCGGTCCCGTGTAGATCACCTCGCCGTACGACACCTCGTCGCGCACGTCGTTGAACGTCGTGTTGGTCATCACCTTGATGTTCGGGTGGTCCAGCATCCGCTCGAACATGCGCGTGTAGCCGCGCCGCGGCATCGCCTGGTAGGTGTCGGTGAAGTACCGGTCGTCGCGGTTGGTGCGCACAGGAACGCGTGCGGTGACCTGCGCGTCGAGCTCAGAGGGATCCATGCCCCACTGCTTGCGCGTGTAGTTGCGGAAGAACTTCTCGTACAGCTCGCGGCCGACCCGACTGACGATCACGTCCTCGGACGTCGTGATCTGCTCGCAGCGCTCGGCCGCGGCGTTGAAGAAGCTCTCGACATCGTACGAGCTGAGCGACAGCCCATACAGTTGGTTCACGGTGTCGAGGTTGATCGGGATGGGCAGCAGTTGCCCATCGACCGACGCCTTGACGCGATGCTGGTATGGCCGCCAGTCGGTGAACTGCCCGAGGTAGTCGAAGACCTCCCTGGAGTTGGTGTGGAAGATGTGGGGGCCGTACTTGTGCACCAGCACACCGGCCTCGTCGTAATGGTCGTAGGCGTTGCCGGCGATGTGGGGCCGCTTGTCGATGAGCAGCACGCGCTTGCCCGCCACCGAGGCAAGCCGCTCCGCGAGCACGCTGCCGGAGAAACCGGCTCCGACGATCAGGTAATCGAATGCCATGTCTGGTTCAGGCCTGGGCTGCCGGACCGGCAGCGACGGTGCCCACGGGGGCAGCAGTGGTGACGGCGCGGCCCTGCGACGTGCGGCCGACGTTCCGGGTGACCTTGCCGATCAGGCCCTGCATGCCCTGCCACGTGCGATCCCAGGACATGCTGGCGAGGAACGTGTCGGCGTGTGCGATTCGCTGCTCCGGCGCCTCGGCGAGCGAGGCGTCGATCGCTTCCGCGAACGCCAGCGGGTCGTCGGCAATGCGCGCCAGGTTCTGCACGCCGTAGGGACGCACGACGTCGGCGATCGACGTCGAGACGACCGGACAACCTGCGGCGACATACTCCGGCGTCTTCGTCGGACTGATGAACCGCGTGGCGTCGTTGCGCGCAAACGGCAGCAGTGCGACGTCCCAGCCCGCCAGGTACGCCGGCAGTTCCTCGTAGCGCTTCATGCCCAGGTAGTGCAGGTTCGTCGCGGATGGCAACGTCGCCGGGTCGATCTTGACGATGGGGCCGAGCAGCACGAAGTGGTACGACGGACGCAGTTCAGCGAGGCGGCCGAGCAGCTCGATGTCGAGGCGCTCGTCGATGACGCCGAAGAAGCCGGCGCGTGGCCCCGGGATGCCGGCCTGATCGGACGGTCGCTGCAGCGCGCCCGAGCGCGCCTGCATGAAGTGCGACTTGTCCACGCTGCTCGGAAACGCGTGCACGGACGGGTGCTGCGACTTCTTGGCTTCGTAGAGGCTCACGCCGCCCGTGAAGACCAGGTCGGCGCGTTCGAGCAGCTCCAGTTCCAGATTCCGCAGCGCCGGCGGGGCGCCCTGGAACAGCGAGAGTTCGTCCATGCAGTCGTATACGACCACGCCCGCGGGGAGCGACCGCGTGAACGGCAGCGCCATGGGTGTGTAGTACCAGAGCAGCGGACTGTCGAAGCGGCGTTCGCGCCACCATGCCGCCAGCAGATCGCGCTGCAACTGGCAGGTCGCGTCCGGCGACAGGCCGGCAGGCACGATCGGCACGACGACCGACAGGCGGTCCGTGACCGCAGTGACCTCGAGTCGCGGAGAGCCTTCACCCTCGCGCGGCTCCTCGACGAACCAGACGCGACGGTCGCGCGAGGCTCGGCTCAGCAGGTGTTGCGGTCGTTGCCACACGAAGTGCCAACGCAGGTGCGAGAAGCAGATGAGATCCGAGCCAGAGGGTGGGGCAGTCATGCCCCACATGGATTCAAGGGCCGTGCCGCATCGCGAGCCGGGGGGCCACCCGTGCGCGCCGGCTCGACACTAGGGTGCGCCCACGTATCAACTCGCTACCGCCGATGTGCTATCCGACAAGTCAGCGGTCGCTGCGGCCCCTCGTCGCGTTCCGAATGTCTTCCACGGGGAACTTCGGTGTTCGATCCGCGAACAGGAGCCCGTTCGCCTCTTGATACGTGTCGGTGAACTGCGTGTAGCAGAATCCTGCGAAGATGCGCGAGTCGTGAACGGCCTGCATGAGTTCCGTGTAGCGGGTGCGGAACGCATCGCCCGTGTCGCACCGTGAATACCCCCACGTCTGCGTCTCGCTCGAGCACGCAATGCCGCCGAACTCGGACAGCACGATCGGATGATCGAGGTTGGCGTGGCCTTCGAGGACGAGGACGCGCCCGCCCGGCCGCTCTTTCCGGAAGAGTCGTGGTACCACGTCGTCCGAATGGTAGCGGGCGCGGATCCGCTGCGGGTCGGCGTCGTAGTCGTGGATGCCGACGATGTCGGTTGCGCTGCTCTCCCAGCCGTCGTTGCCGATGACCGGTCGCTCGGGATCGAGCGTGCGCGTCAGGTGATAGAGCGCCTGCACGTAGTGGCGGTGCGATGGGTTGTCGGGCAGGTTCGGCACGCCCCACGACTCGTTGAAGGGCACCCACGCGACGATGCAAGGGTGGCTTCGATCACGCGCGATCACCTCGAGCCACTCGCGCCCGAGCCGCTCCACCGACACGGACGTGAAGCGGTAGGCGCTCGGCATCTCCTCCCACACGAGCAGGCCCAGCCGGTCGGCCCAGTACAGGTAGCGCGGGTCCTCGATCTTCTGGTGCTTGCGCACGCCGTTGAACCCCATCGCCTTGGCCAGTTCGACATCCCTGCGCAGCGCGTCATCGCCGGGGGCGGTAGCGCCGGTCTCGGCCCAGTAGCCCTGGTCAAGGACCAGACGCAGGTAGTACGGCCGCCCGTTCAGGACGAACCTGTCCGCGCTGACGGCGGCCTCACGCAAGGCGGTATAGCTCTCCACACGATCGATGACCGTGCCGTCCCCGTGCTTCAGTTCCAGCGTGACGTCGAGCAGCGTCGGCGCCTCGGGGCTCCAGAGCAGGTCGTTGCGGGAGTCGTCGATGCCGGGGTCGGAGAACCCGATGCGCCGCGTGAGCTCGTCGCCGGTGATGCGGTAACTGTCGGCAGCCATGACCCGGCCCCGCAAGGTCACGGTGACGTCGAGTTGCAGGCGCCCGGACAGGTTGCCCTCGAACCAGCACTCGAGGTGCAGGTCCCAGTTGACGAGGCTCGGCGTCCAGCGCAGCCGCGCGATCCACGCGGCCGGCACCTGCTCCAGCCACACCGTCTGCCAGATGCCGGTGGTGCGCGGGTACCAGATGGAATGCGCCTCGGGGAGCCAATCCTGCTTGCCGCGCGGCTTGGCGAGGTCGAGCGGGTCGTCGTCGGCACGAACGACGAGCGTCACCGGCCGACCCTGCCGCATGGCGTCGGTGATGTCGCAGGTGAACGGCGTGTAGCCGCCTTCGTGCGCGCCCACCATCACGTCGTCGATCCAGACCGTGGCGCGGTAGTCCACCGCGCCGAAATGCAGGAGCACACGCCCCGCGCCAGGATCGACGTGATCGATGGTGCGCCGGTACCAGCACCGTGGCAGGTAGCCCGGGTGATGCACGCCGCTGGCTTCGGTTTCCGGCGCGAACGGCACGACGATCGAGGCGCGCCAGTCCACGTCTCCCGGCACGCGGTACCGCCCGCCATGGTCGGGGGCGAAGTCCCAGCGGCCATTCAATGACTGCCAGGGTTCGCGTCTCAGTTGAGGTCTGGGGTATCCACGTTCGGTGAGGTCGGGAGTCGGCAGTGCAGGAGTCGGCATGTCGCGGGATGACCTACAAGTTCGATGCCCGCTCAGTCCTCGCGGGCCCAGTCTCTTGCGCGTTCCACCGCGCGCTGCCAGCGGCGGTAGCGGCGGTCGCGCTCGTGCGGATCGATGGTCGGCGCGAACTCGCGATCGAGTGCCCAGTTGTTGCGCACGTCGTCGAGATCGTCCCAGTAGCCTACCGCGAGGCCGGCGAGGTAGGCGGCGCCGAGCGCGGTCGTTTCGCCCACGGCCGGCCGCCTGACCGGCACGCCGAGCAGATCGGCCTGGAAATTGAGCAGATGCGGGTTCACGGTTGCGCCACCGTCCACCTTGAGGCTCGACAGCGTGATGCCCGCGTCCTGCTGCATCGCTTCGAGGACGTCGCGGGTCTGGTAGGCCATGGACTCGACGGCGGCGCGCGCCAGGTGCGACGCGGTGGTGTTGCGCGTCAGGCCGATGACGAGTCCGCGCGCGTACTGATCCCAGTACGGCGCGCCCAGCCCCACGAAGGCCGGCACCAGAACCACGCCGTCGGCATCGGTTGATTCCAGCATCAGCCGCTCCACGTCGGCAGAGGTGGGAATCAGCTTCAGGCCGTCGCGCAACCATTGCACGACGGCGCCGGCGATGAACACCGCGCCCTCGAGCGCATAAGTCACCTCGGCGCCCCGCTTCCACGCGACGGTGGTCAGCAGACCGTGGCTGGACGGCGCTGGCGTGGTGCCCGTGTTCATGAGCATGAAGCACCCGGTGCCGTATGTGTTCTTCGCGCTGCCCGGTTCGAAGCACGCCTGGCCGAACAATGCCGCCTGCTGGTCGCCGACGGCGCCGGCCAGCGCGATGGGTTCGCCGAAGAGGTCGGCGCTCGTGTGTCCGTAGACCTCGCTGTTGCCGCGAACCTCCGGCAGCATCGCGCGCGGCACGTCCATCAGTTCGAGCAGGTCATCGTCCCAGTCGAGCGTGTGGATGTTGAAGAGCAGCGTGCGTGAGGCATTGCTGACGTCGGTGACGTGCAACGTGCCGCCCGACAGCCGCCACAGCAGGAACGTCTCGATGGTGCCGAACAGGACCTCGCCGCGCGCCGCGCGTGCCCGCAGGCCCTCGTGCTGGTCGAGCAGGTGCTTGATCTTCGTGCCCGAGAAGTAGGCGTCAACGACCAGCCCCGTCTTCTCGCGGATGCGAGGCTCATGCCCCTGCTGCTTCAGCCGGTCGCAGATGCCGGCGCTGACGCGGCTCTGCCACACGACCGCGTTGGCGACGGGCTTTCCCGTCGCCCGCTCCCACAGCACCGTGGTCTCGCGCTGGTTGGCGATGCCGATGGCCGCGATGTCGCGCGGGGTCGCTCCGGCGCGCTCCAGCGCTTCTCGCGCCACGGCGATCTGCGACGACCAGATCGCCTCCGGGTCGTGCTCCACCTGTGCGGGTCCCGGGAAGATCTGCGGAAACTCCTGCTGGGCCTGCGAGACCGCCCGCCCGTCCTTGCCGAAGACGATGGCGCGGCTGGACGTGGTGCCCTGATCGAGGGCGAGGATGTATTTCATAGCGATTCGTCTCGGCCCTGGCGGGCTTCAGGCTACCTGACAGCATCACCCCACGTCAGGTAGGGACGGCCGTCCCGACCGTCCGTCTGCTTACCGTTCACACGCTGCACGGGATGGCCGTCCCGGCGGTCGGTCTGCTTACCGCTCCACCCGCTGCACCGGATCGCCGATCCGATTGGTGAGCGCCGGGTGACGGTCTCGCACGCAGACGTCGTAGGCGATGCCGCCGAGGATGCCGCCGATGCACGGCGCCACGACAGGCACCCACCACCAGCCATTGCCCGCGGTGAAGACACCCTGACCCCAGCCGGCCATCGCGGTGAAGAGCCGTGGCCCGAGGTCGCGCGCCGGGTTGATGGCATACCCGGCATTCACGCCGAACGCCATGCCGATGCCCATCACCGTGACGCCGACGAGCACGGGTGTGAGCGATGTGGCCGGTGGGGCGTTGCGTTCGTCGCTCAGCGCGAACACCAGCGCGACGAGCAGCGCCGTCCCCACGACCTGGTCGATGAAGCCGCCGAGCAGCGAGAGATAGGCCGCCGGGTAGGTGGCGAAGATGCCCGCGGTGGCCTGCGCGCCGACCACCTGGCGGACCCCGCCGTCGAACGCCGTCAGCGCCTCCCGATACGTCAGGTACACGAGCGCCGCGCCGGCCAGCGCCCCCAGCATCTGCGCGAGCACGTACGGCCCGACCCGGCGCCACGGGAAGCCGCGCCGCACGGCGAGGGCCAGGGTGACCGCCGGGTTGAGATGCGCGCCGCTGACGCCGGCCGACGCGTACACGCCGAGGATGACCGCGATGCCCCAACAGAGATGGATGGCGAGTGGGCTGCCGGCGCCGCCGCCGCTCAGGACGGTTTGCGCCACGACGCCGAGGCCGAACGTGATCAGGATGGCCGTACCGAAGAACTCCGCGAGCGCTTCACGCATCGTCGTGGTTATCCCGAGTGCGCGACCGACTTCAGGTCGGCGCGCTGCTCCGCGTAGGAGATGTCGAAGGCTGCAACGCGCGGATCGTGCGCCCATCCCAGCCGGCGGCAGGCGTCGGCGTAGACCGCGGGCCACCAGTTCTCGTGCGAGGTGAGTCCGTCGCGCTTCCAGCCGTGCCAGTCCATCAGGACCTTCGACCAGCAGCGGTCGCCCTGGCGGAGTGCTTCGGTGTGACTGGGCATCGCGGTCACGTACCACTGCTTGCCGATGCGCGCGTGCAGCACCTCGTCGGCCCAGTCGTAGTCCTGGAACGTCGCCGCCAGCGGCGAGCCGGCCGCCTGCGCCACTTCCCATTCGTAGCGCTTGCCCGTCCTCGGCATCAGCCCCTGCTCGATGAAGTACAGCACCGCGTGCCGATCGAGCGCCGAGAGCTGCGTGTTGAGCCCGAGCGACCACGTGAAGTTCACGGGCACGAGGGCCGGCCAGTCCACCCCGAGTTCCGCAAACAGCACCTCGCCCATCATGGCGTGGCGCGCCTCGTCCCAGAGCTGCCGCGTCATGTCGCGGGCGTATGCCCAGGGCTTGCCCGTGGTCTCGACGATGATGCTGGCCATCATCTCGGGGACGTCGATCTCGCGCAGTCGCTTGTACGCGAGCATCAGGAGCTTGGGCTGCGCCGGCAGCGACGTGTCGTAGATGAACGCTTCGGCGTTCACGGCCATGTTGTACGGGTCGGCGAACCGCGCGTCGCGTCGCGGCACCGGATCGAACGGCCGCGGCGTGCCGGAGAAGCGCGGGGCCGGCGCCGGGGGCGCGTCCGTCTGCGTGCCGTCGAGCCCGTGTGCCGCCGCGAGGGCCTGCCGCAGGACATCGAGCCAACCACCATCCGCAGGCTGCACGAGCGCCAGGGCGCGGCTCGCCTGCAGACCGCTCGCGAGCATGTCGTGCAGGTCGAGCCGCGCGTGGCGCGCCAGGTGTCGCGTCGGCGCATCGGCCAGGGGATGGGCCTGGTCGGTGAGCGCCGCGTAGCCCTCGTCCAGCGCCGGCAGCAGCACGTCGTACAGGGCGGCGCACAAGTGCGTGCCGTCGGGGGCGGCGGCCAGCTCGTCCAACGCCAGCTGCAGCGCGGGCGGTGGCGGGTCCTCGAGGCCGAGCGGCGGCTCGCGCATCTCGCCCACGCGCGTCCGGATCGCATCCACGAGCCCGGCCAGCAGCCACGCGTGGTGGCTGTACAGCATCTTCAGCTCGTAGTGGGGTTCGCTGGTGATGCGGCCAATCAGCACGCCATGCGCGGCGCGCGCCACGGCATGGAGCCGCTTCAGCCGCGTCACGGTCGCGTCCACGCTCAGGCCCGGCGCCTGAGCCTCCGACAGCGAGCAGAGGCCGGCCAGTGTCGGCAGGCCTGCGACGGGAGCGGGTGCGGTCTGTGCAGTCATGTGACGGCCTTGCGGGCTGTACCTATACGCTGTGGAATGCGCGGGCCGGCCTATCCGGCCGCCACCTCGAAGGGCCAGCGGCGTGTCTGCTTCGACCAGGCCAGGAACGCCAGGAAGCCCAACGCGAGGAGCGCCAATCCGAAGAGAATCACGAACGGATCGGTCGTGGCGAAGAGGAACAGCCAGCCGAAGAGCGCCACCACCAGCGGCACCGGGTAGAACCAGACGCGGAACGGTCTCGGCAGATCGGGCTGGTTGCGCCGCAACAGCACGAGCGCGGCCATCTGGCCGATGAACTGCACGAGGATCCGCATGGTCACGAGCGCATCGATCACGATGCCGAGCGTCAGCGTACTGCCGATCATGGCGAGCATGCCAACCGTCAGCAGGGCCACATGCGGGAAGTGCTGCGTCGGGTGCAGTCGGCCGAACACCGGGAAGAAGGTGCCGTCGAGCGCCGCGGCGTACGGGATCCGGGAATAGCCGAGCAGCAGTGCGAACACCGAGCCGAACGCCGTCCACAGCACCAGCAGCGTGAAGACGCTCGCGATCGAGGTCCCGTACAGCCGTTCCATGAACACCGACACGATGAAGTCCGCCTGCGGGTTGGCCGATGCCGGCACGAACTCGCGCCACGACACCACACCGATGATGGACAGGTTCATCGCGATGTAGATGAGCGCCACCGCGAAGACGCTGATGATGATCGACCGCGGGATGACGTAGCCCGGATTGCGGACCTCGTCGCCGATGTAGCAGATGTTGTAGTACCCCAGGTAGTCGTAGATGCCCACCCGCGCTGCGCCGCCCAGGCCCATCAGGAACCCGATCGAGAAGTTGAAGGCGCCCGGGGGGAAGTCGAACGCCACGTCGGCCTGGAAGTAGAGCGCGCCGCTGACGATCACCGCGAGCGTCGTCAGCAGCGTGCCGATCCAGAGCGTGACCGTCAGCTTGCCGACCGACTCGATCCGGCGATAGAGCAGGGCGATGTTCAACACGCCCACGGCCATCGCGATGGCGATCACGTGGACACGCGACATGTCCGGCCAGAAGTAGCGCGCGTAGTGCGCGAAGCCGATGTACCCCGACGCGATCTCGAGCGGGCCCGACAGGATGAACTGCCAGATGAACAGGAAGGCCAGCAGCCGCCCGTACCGCTCGCGCCCGAAGCCCTCACGCAGGTACTGGTAGGTACCGCCCGAGCCGGGCATCGCCGCGCCGAGCTCGCTCCAGATCATGCCGTCGGCGATGACGATCACGAGCGCGACCAGCCAGCCGAGGAGGGCCTGGGGTCCGCCGAGCGCGGTCATCAGCAGCGGGATCGTGATGAACGGCCCGATCCCGACCATGTTGGACATGTTGAGCGCCGTCGCCTGCAGGAGGCCGAACTGGCGCACGAGACCCTGGGGCTGGCCGGGGGGCGGTGATGGGGGAGGGGTGGTCATTGGACGGCGCGCAGTATACCGTCTGCGCCCCCTCCCGCCGTCCCTCCCGCCGTCCCTTCCGCCCGGGACGCTCCCCCGCCTGCCACGTGCTGGCTCGTACCGAGGCTTCGGACCGCGAGCCTGCATCGTGTTCGCTCACGCGCCGCCGCACGTTACCGGACGCGCTCGTGATGTAAGCCGGCATGCACCTGTGACAGGCCGCGAACGCGAATCGGACGCGACCGCGCGAAAACCCCTGACGCAACGTGAGAACCGCCTGAAACGAACGCCCTGGATCGCAAATATTCTTTCGAACCTTCGGCAATTTGCGCACGTATACGCCCCCGGTTCCGAAGAGGAGCCGCGTCACTGCTGCGTCGTCGCGCGCGGCAGCTGGAGGTCATCATCGTGCACGTCATTCATCCCGCGTTCGTTCGATCCGGTGCGGCGCTCGTCGCCTCGCTCCTTACCATCTCCGCGGTCGCACCGCTCCGCTCCGCGACCATTGTCCAGGCGTCCACCGACAGGCCGGCGCCCCGCCCCGTTTCCACGTCGCCTGCAGCCGCGTCGTCTGCACCCGCTCGCACGTTCGGCGAACTGGCGACGATGCCGCTCCATTTCGAGGCTCGCAAGGCGGAACGGACCGCCTTCGTGGCACGCGGCCAGGGCTACAACGTGTCGATCTCGCCGCGTGGCGCGACGGTTGCCCTCGTTGCCGGCGGCCGCCGCGCCGACGTCGTGTTCAGCGTGGCCGGCAGCGCCGGTGCGCAGCGCCTCGTCGGTGACACGCGCCTGCCGGGCGTCGTCAACCGCTACGTCGGCGGCCGCGCCCAGTGGGAGACGGGCATCGAGACCTACGGCCGCGTCGTGGCCGAGCAGGTGCGGCCGGGCATCGACGTCGTCTACTACGGCAACCAGCAGCAGCTCGAATACGACTTCGTCGTGGAACCCGGTGCGAGCCCGGACGACGCGGCGATGATCGTGCAGGGCGCCGACCGCCTGGAGATCGACCGCAGCACGGGCGACCTGCTGGTCCACGTCTCTGGACACACGCTGCGCCAGCAGGCGCCCGTCGCTTACCAGGACGTGCGCGGCTCGCGGGTGCCGGTCGAGTCCATGTTCACGCTCGATGCAGCGTCGCGGCGCGTCGGCTTCCGTGTCGGCCAGTACGACAGGTCGCGTCCGCTCGTGATCGACCCCGTGCTGGTGTACTCCTCATGGTTCGGCGGCGCAAGCCAGGAAGGAATCCTCTCGGTGAAGGTGGACGCCGACGGATTCATCTACGTGCTTGGCATCAGCGAGGACCACTCCGGGTTCCCGGCGACGCCTGGCGCGCTGCAGCCGCAGCGTGCGGGGACGCCGACGCCCGGCGGCGTGTACCCGCGCGACTACTTCGTCAGCAAGTTCAACCCGGCCGGCAGCGCGCTCGTGTACTCGACGCTCTTCGGCGGCACCGGCGACGAGGGTACCTGGGCGCCCGAGTACATCCCCGGCGCGCTCGCCGTGGACGCGCAGGGCCGCGTGCACATCGTCGGCGACACACTGTCGCTCGACTTCCCGGTGACGGCCAACGCTGCCGACTCGACGTTCGGGTTCGACGCAGGGCAGCCTGCGCAATCGGCGGACGCGTTCTACGCGCGACTGACGCCGGCAGGCGGGCTGTCGTACTCGACGTACATCGGTGGCATTCGCCACGAGGCGGCAACGGGCGTTGCCGTAGACGCGCAGGGCAACGCCTACGTGGTCGGCAAGACGTCCTCCAACAGCACGACGGATGGCTTCGTCACCACTGCCAACGCCTACCGCACCACGCGATGGGGTAGCGATGACGTGTTCGTCCAGCGCTACACCGAGGCCGGCGCACTCGTGTACTCGACGTACTTCGGCGGAAGCCAGGGCGAGATGTCGACCCGCGCCGACATCGTCGCCAACGGCAATGGCAAGGTGACCTTCGGCAGCGACACCTCCACGGGCGATCTACCCACGCGCAACGGCTTTGCGGCGCGGGTCGGCAACTCCGTGGACGGGTTCGTCAGCCAGATCGACACGAACATCGCCGGCACGGCCGGCCTGCTCTACTCGACCTATGTCTCGGGCAGCGACACGGACCACGTGTACGCGCTCGACATCGACGCCGCTGGCCTGGTCTACGTCGGCGGCAGGTCGCGGTCCGCCACGACCTTCCCCGTGACCGCCGGTGCGGCCCGCCAGTTCAACAACCCGGTCGGCGGGGGCCAGGAGCCCTGGGACGGCTTCGTCGTCAAGCTCGATCTGACGAAGACCGGCGCCGCCTCGCGTGTCTACGCGACGTTTGCCGGGGGCAACAACACCGAAACCCTCAACGACATTGCCGTGGACGCCATGGGCCGGGTGCACCTGGTCGGCTCCACGCGTTCGGTGGACCTGCCGCAGATCGGCGCGCTCGCAGGGTTCCAGCTGTGGCAGATGCCGCCGTACGTGCAGATCCTGAACCCCGCCGGGACCGCCTTCGTGTTCTCCTCCTACGTCGGTTCCAACACCAACGGCCAGGCGCTCTATGCCATCGCCGTGAACGCGGCTGGCGAGACGTACCTCGGCGGCGCCACCAACAACAACCGACCCTACAACGGCAACAACCTCGACGGCGTCCGTCTCGTGAACGCGTTCCAGACGACCTACGGCGGCGGCGACGGCGACGCGGTGCTGAAGAAGCTCGGATACAGCGTGGACCTCTCGCTGACGAAGCTGGCCAACGTCGGCACGCTGCTGCCAGGGCAGAACGTGACCTTCACGCT
The DNA here is from genome assembly GCA_023429845.1 of Acidobacteriota bacterium. GTDB lineage: Bacteria > Acidobacteriota > Vicinamibacteria > Vicinamibacterales > Vicinamibacteraceae > Luteitalea. Next base: position 1,903 of record JAEZCY010000023.1, on the reverse strand, counting down.
GCAGGTGGTCAACCCCAGCACCGACCCGGCGTCCGGTGTCGTGGTGACCGACACGCTGCCCGCAGGTCTCGAGTACGTGTCGTGCACGGCGAACCTCGGTGGCATCTGCGGCGGCACCGGCAACAGCCGTTGGGTCTCCTTCGCGCAGCTCGCGCCGGCCGCGACGGCGACGATGCAGATCGTGGCCAAGTTGACGGCGACGACACCGGGGCAGCAGATCACCAACACGGCGACGGTCACGGCCGGCGTGCTCGATCCGGTGCCGGCCAACAACACGGCATCGGCGGTAATCGGGTTGCCGACGCTGGAGCCGACCGGCGACGCCGACGGCGACGGCCTGCCGAACGACTTCGAAACGAAATATGGTCTCGACCCGTTCGGCGGCCCCGGATCGGGCCCCAATGACGACCCCGACGGCGACGGCAAGACCAACCTGCAGGAGCTGCTCGAGGGCACGCACCCGCGCGGCTTCGTGATCACCTACCTGGCCGAAGGGGCGACGGGACCGTTCTTCGACACGCGGCTGGCGCTTGCCAACCCGGGGCCGACGACGGCGCTCGTGCTGACGCGGTTCCAGAAGGGCGACCGTACGGTGATCCGGCACTACACGACCATCGCGCCCATGAGCCGCGCGACGATCGACGTCGAGACGCTGGCCGGGCTCGAGGCTGCGGAGTTCTCGATGCTGGTCGAAGCCGATGTGCAGGTGGTGGCCGACCGGACGATGACATGGGATCAGAGCGGCTACGGCAGCCACGCCGAACGCGGCATCCTGACGCGCACTGCGACCAAGTGGTACTTCGCCGAGGGAGCGACGTTCGGGAACTTCAACCTGTTCTACCTGGTGCAGAATCCGACCGACCAGGATGCGGACGTGAAGGTGACCTACCTGTTGCCGAGCGGCGCGCCGCTGGTCAAGCACTACCTGGTGCAGGCGCAGAGCCGCTTCAACATCTGGGTGGATGCCGAGGGGGCGGACGACCCGAACCTGGCGCCGTTGGCCAACGCGGAACTGTCGGCCATCATCGAGTCCGTCAACGGCGTGCCGATCATCGCCGAGCGTGCGATGTACCTCGATCAGCCCGGCCGCCCGCTCGGGGCGGGACACGAGAGCGCGGGCGTGACGGCGCCGGCGACGCAGTGGTTCCTCGCCGAGGGCGCCACGGGCAACTACTTCGACCTGTTCATCCTCATCGCCAACCCGGAAAACGAGGCGGCGGCGGTCCAGGCCGACTTCCTGCTGTCCAACGGGCAGGTCATCACCAAGACGTACCAGGTCGGCGCCAACAGCCGCTTCAACATCTGGGTGGACGAAGCCGACGAGGCGTTGGCCGACGTGGCGGTCTCGACGCGGATCACGTCCACAAACGGGGTGCCGATCATCGTGGAGCGCGCGATGTGGTGGCCCGGGCCGACGTCGGCCACGTGGCACGAGGCGCACAACAGCCCGGGCGAGACGACGACGGGCACCAGGTGGGCCCTCGCCGAAGGAGAACTGGGAGGCGGTCGCGAGACCGAGACCTACGTCCTCATCGCCAACACGTCGGCATACGTCGGGCAGATTCGCGCAACGGTGTTGTTCGAGGATGGCAGCGCCCCGATCTCGCGCGTGTCGGGCGACCGCGCCACGCCAGGCTCGCCGGAACTGCCCGGCCTGGCGCCGAACAGCCGCACCAGCATCGTGCCGGCGGTGCACTTCCCCGAGACGCAGGGCAAGCGCTTCGGCATGATGATCGAGAGCATCGGCGGCGCCCCTGCGCAGATCGTCGTCGAACGCGCGATGTACTCGAACGCTGGTGGCGTGCGCTGGGCCGCCGGCACCAACGCACTCGCGACCAAGCTGCAGTAGGCCCACGCGCCGAGGGGCAGGCGTCTCACGCGCCGGCCCCACCGGCGGGGCGCC
>JAEZCY010000021.1 GCA_023429845.1 Acidobacteriota bacterium | reverse complement strand
GGTGCCGCTGGCGCCAAGCCCGGTGACGACGCGCCGCAGCAGCCGATCGATCTCGAGAAGGCCACGCAGCCGAAGGATGAAGCGCCCGTATCCACGTCGGGCGCATTGATTCGCGCGCGCCTGGACGCCGAACACTGGCTCACGGCCGGTACGGACGGCGAGGTGCAGGTGATGGTCGAGGGCAGCCGCGTCTTCTCGCCGATCACGCTCGACAAGGGGCGCAACGTCGCCACCTATGTCGCCGGCGACGACGCGGTTGCGGCCGGCTTGATGTGGCCGGAGGCGAAGGTGCAGCTCTCGAACAAGCCGTTCCTCATCGCGCAGCCGCGCGGGCGGGGCCACGTCATCGCCTTCACCGAGGACCCGAACTTCCGAGCCTTCATGGAAGGCACGCAGCTGCTGTTCATCAACGCCGTGCTGCTCGGTCCGGCGCATTGAGAATCGGAAACTGCAAATTGGAAATGAGCGATGTCGCGATAGACGGCAGGCCGCCTCGAGACGACTTCAGCATTTCGAATTTCACGTTTCCAATTGCGTGAACGTCACCACGTACACCAGTGCCACATCCGGACCGCCCTCTGCGCCATGGGGCGCGTAGATGGGGCGGTCGCCGGCAGCGCGAAACCCGCAGCGTTCGTAGAAGGCGATTGCGGGCGCGTTGCCCGGCATCACGGCCGCCAGCAGGCGTGATGCGCCGGCCTGTCGCGCCTGTCGCGCCGCATGGGCAACCAGCGAGCGCCCGACGCCGCGCCGCTGGCGGTCGGGATCCACATAGAGCGTGAACAATTCGCACGTGGACGGGTCGGCTGTGCGGCCTGTGCCCGCGACGCCGGCGATGGTGCCGTCCAGTTCCGCGACGGTGAACCCGAACCACTGTGGCGAAGGCGCAACCTCACGCAGGAGTCGCTCCCGTCCATACCAGTGGGCGACTACCCGCGCCACGTAGGCCTCGCCCACGAGCGGTACGTAGGCCGTGCGCGTCGCACGCACGCAGACGCCGGCGATGGCCGGCACGTCGGCCGCCACTGCCGGTCTGAGGCGCAAGGTTCCGGGCGCCCTGCCGTCTGCGGCCTGCAGCCCGCATGGCACGTTGGTCACGCTTTCCTCACCCGACGAGGGACATGAAGCTGCAGTTCGCGGCGGGCGGCGGCGCCGCACCGACCGTGATGGCGGCCATCATCACCTCGGCGAGATACGCGTAGCCCTGATCGCTGGGGTGAAACCCGTCAGCCGAGTACGTGCCGGGCTGGTAGGAGCGCGCATCGCACATGATGTCGACGACGGGAACGCGGCCGCTCAGCGGGTTGATGGCGTCGCGCGTCAGCCTGACGGCCACCTCCTGCACGACGCGGCGTTCGGCGAGTGCTCGGTTGGCGACGTAGGGCAGCGCCCCGAGATTCGGCAGGTTCACCACCACGATCAAGGCTGACGGCGCCCGGTCGCGGACGACGTCGATCAGCCGTCCGTAGTCGCGCGCGAAGGTCTGCACCTGCTGCGTGAGGTACCCGGCCGGATCGGCGCCACCGCGGCCGGCGCCGATGGCGCTCGCGATCGTGTTCGTGTCGTTGCCACCGGCAAACAGCGTCACGAGCGTCGTGCGCGGCGGCACGAATGGCGCGAGCTGCGTCAGGAAGTTGCCCGGAATGCCGCGTCCCAGTTCGTTGCCGAGCGCCTGGATGTCAGGACTGAGCACCGCGCCAGGCAGCGCCAGGTTCGTCAACGTGACGGTGCGCGACTCCGACAACCGCCGCTGGATGATGCCGACGTACCCGGTGGAGGCGCGGCAGTCAGTGGCGAGCGGCAGGCACGGGACGCTGGCGCCGACGCCCGCGGCATCGCTGGCGCCAATCGCCGTGTAGGCGACGCTGGACGAGCCCGGTGGAGTGGGCGCGGTCGGCATGGCGGGCGTGTCGCCGCCGTTGTCGCCGCTCGAGCACGCAACAAGCGCGGCGAGCAGCAGCGTCACGACCGCACGGCCGATGCGCGGCGCCGTCGGAGCGGCTGCCGTCCGTGCCGCAGCGCGGCTGTTATGATTCGCCGAACAACCCGCTTCCCTTCGCATACGCATGGCCCGAACCCGGTTCCGTTTCTCGTCCGCGCGAGCGTTCCGCGCCGTGATTGCCACCTGCACCTTCGGCCTTGCCGCTTCGGCGTCGCCAGGCTCCGCGCAGGTCGCCGCGCACGTGACCCCGGCACAGCCTGCCACCGCAGCGGCGGCCGAGCCTCGGGTCACGACGCCGAAGGAGCAGTTCGGCTTCGCCATCGGCGACGATTACCAACTCGTCACCTACGAGCAGCTGTCAGCGTACTGGAAGAAGCTCGATGCCGAGTCCGACCGCATGAGCCTCGTGGACATCGGCAGGACCGCCGAGGGACGGACGCAGTGGATGGCGATCGTGACCTCGCCGACCAACCAGGGCAAGCTGGAGCGGTACAAGTCGATCGCGCGCCGCCTCGCGCTCGCCGAGGACGTCGCAACGGACACGGAGGCCCGCGACCTCGCCGCCGAGGGCAAGGCTGTCGTGTGGATCGACGGCGGCCTGCACGCGAACGAGACGCTCGGGGCCCAGCAGTTGATCGAGACCGTGTATCAGCTGGTCAGCGGCACGGATGCCGAGACGACGCGCATTCTCGACGACGTCATCGTGCTGGCGGTGCACGCGAACCCGGACGGTCACGATCTGGTGGCCAACTGGTACCTGCGTGAACGCGACCCGTTGAAGCGATCGCTTGCCGACATCCCGCGCCTGTACCAGAAGTACGCCGGGCACGACAACAACCGCGACTCGTACATGTCGGCGCTGGCCGAGACGAAGAACATGAGCCGGGTGCTGTTCCGCGAGTGGTTCCCGCAGATCATGTACAACCACCACCAGACCGGCCCCGCCGGCACGGTGATGTTCGCGCCGCCGTTCCGCGATCCGTTCAACTACGTGTACGACCCGCTGATCCCGACCAGCATCGACCTCGTGGGCGCAGCCATGCACACGCGGTTCGCCGCCGAGGGCAAGCCTGGCGTGACGATGCGGCGCGGCGCGAACTACTCGACGTGGTGGAACGGCGGCCTGCGCACGACGGTGTACTTCCACAACATGATCGGCCTGCTCACCGAGACGATCGGCAACCCGACGCCGATGGCCATCCCGTTCCGCCCGGAGCGCCAGCTGCCCAGCAACGACCTGCCGTATCCGATCGAGCCCCAGCGCTGGCACATGCGCCAGAGCATCGAGTACTCCCTGACCGCCAATCGCGCGGTGCTCGACGTGGCGGCGCGCCATCGTGAGCAGTTCCTCTTCAACATCTGGCGTATGGGGCGCAACGCGATCGAGCGCGGCCAGCGCGACACCTGGACGATGTATCCGCGGCGGCTGCAGAAGGTGCAGGAGGCGGAGGCGGCGCTGACGGGAGCGGGACCGCGCGTGGCGGCCGGCGAGGCGCCGGCGGGGTTGTTCCAGCAGGTGCTGCGCGACCCGACGTTGCGAGACCCGCGCGGATACGTCCTCCGTGCGGACCAGGCCGATTTTCCGACGGCCATCGCCTTCACCAATACCCTCATCCGCGCCGGCGTGACGGTGCATCGTGCGACGAGCCCGTTCACGGTGCAGGGCACGTCCTACCCTGCGGGCTCGATCGTGGTGAAGACCGCGCAGGCCTTCAGGCCGCACGTGCTCGACATGTTCGAGCCGCAGGACCACCCCGACGACTTCCGGTACCCGGGCGGACCGCCCATCCCCCCGTACGACAGCGCCGGGTGGACGCTCGCGTACCAGATGGGCGTGCAGGTGGAGCGCGTCCTCGAAGGGTTCGACGGACCGTTCGAACGTGTCACCGGGGAGTTACAGGTGACGCCGGGCCGCGTCACTGGCGCCGCCGCGCCGACCGCCTACCTGTTCCCGCACGCGACGAACCAGGCGTTCCGGGCCGTCAACAGGCTGCTGAAGGCGGGCGAGCGGGTTGAATGGCTGGCGGCTGGCGGCTTTCGAGTCGCTGCCGGCAATGAGACGCGCGAACGGCTCGTCGAGATCGCGACGGCCACCGGCGTCTCGTTCGAGGGCGTGACCGGCAATGCGCAGCAGGGGCGGCCGCTCCGAAAGACCCGCGTCGGCTTGTGGGATCGGTACGGCGGGTCGATGCCGTCGGGATGGCTGCGGCTCGTGCTGGAAGAGTTCGAGTTTCCTTACGAAGTGGTCTATCCGCCGCAGCTGGACGCCGGAAACCTCGCCGGCCGGTTCGACGTGCTCATCTTCCCGGACGGGGCGATTCCCGCGTCGGGCGGCGCCTGGGGGCCACGGCAGCCGGCGAGAGAGACGGTTCCGGAAGAGTACCGGGCGCGGTTGGGCACCTTCAGCACGAGCACCACGGTGCCGCAGATCCGCGACTTTCTCGAGCAGGGCGGCACCGTGCTCACGATCGGCGGCTCGACGGCACTCGGCGCACACCTCGGTCTACCGGTGGGCAACAAGCTCGTCGATGCGAGCGGGTCGGCACTGACGAACGAGCAGTACTACGTGCCGGGCTCGATCCTGCGCGTGAAGGTGGACACCAGCCACCCGGTCGCTCGCGGCCTGCGTGCCGACACGGACGTCTACTTCGACAACAGTCCTGTCTTCACCCTGCCCGCCGATGCCGCATCGCGCGGCCTGACGCCGGTCGCCTGGTTCGACTCGGCCCACCCGCTGCGCAGCGGATGGGCCTGGGGGCAGAGCCACCTCGAAGGCGGTGTGGCGATCGTCGAGGCGCGTGTCGGTCGCGGCACGCTGCTGCTGTTCGGACCCGAGATCACCTTCAGGTCGCAGCCGCACGGCACGTTCAAGTTCCTGTTCAACGGCATCATGGGAGCTGCCGGCAGGTAGGCCGCTCCCGGAGGACGCGGCCCGGGCTCTGCCGGCAGCCTCGGCGCCGCTACTGCGTCTTCAGCTTCGCGAGCATCGCGTCGAGCGCCGCGCGGTCGTGCCATGCGCCGTTGTGGACGACTCCGGCGCGGTCGAGCGTGCGCGTGACGTCCTGGAGCGGGTTCGCATTCAACACGAGCAGGTTCGCCTTCATGCCCTGCGCGACCGTTCCCTCCTCCTTCTCGGTTCCGAAGTAGACCGCCACGTTGCGGGTGCCCGAGAGCAGGCCCTCGTACGGCGTCAGGCCGGCCTTGACGACGGCGGCCAGCTCCTGGTGCGTCGCGATGCCGGGCACGTTGAGGATTTGCGGTGCGTCGGCGCCGAGGAGGATGCCCACGCCGGCATCCTGCATCTGCCGCAGCAACTTCGCGCGGAAGGCCATCAGCCGGGCACGGTTCTGCGGGGTCGGGTACTGCGCTCCGCCACGGAAGCCGCGCAGGCTCTTCTCCCACTGTGCTCGCAGTTCCGGGGTGATGTACGCAATCTCCGGACGCTTGAACAGCGCCTCGACGGGTTCGGCCGAGAGGAAGTTCAGCATCAGCGTCTCGGTCGGCACCTGCCACACGCCGGCGGCCTTCGTCTTCTGCACCAGCGCCGGGATCTTTGCATCGTCGAGGTGCTGGGCGACGAGCGTGCCGAAGAAGCCCGTGCCGCTTTCGCCGATGGCCGCGCCGTCGCGGACCGCTGCCTCGGCATAGCCGTCGAGGTGATCGATGGAGCGGTAGCCAACCTCGATGGCGCGGTGCACGCCAACCGCCGCCGGCACGTGCCCGGCAAACGGGATGCCCACGTCGGTGGCGGCCTTGGCGAGCGCCATGAAGGCGTCGAGCGGCACCCCGGGGTGGATCTTGATCAGGTCGTAGCCGGCCGCTTTCTGATCGCGGGCCATCTGCTCGCCGGCGGCTGGCGTCGTGACGGACTGTCCGTTTGCCGACGGGCCGGACGTGTAGATGCGGGGGCCGAGCACTTCACCCTTCGCGACACGGTCGCGAAGCGTGAGTTGCGCCGGGTGGCCCTGCATGCTGCGAACGGTCAGCACGCCGTGGATGACGTTGAGCGCGAGGATGCGTTCGTTGTGTGCCGCGTCCGCGCCAGCCAGATGCCCGTGCATCTCGCCCAGTGCCGGCATCACGAACTTGCCTGCCGCGTTGACGATCTGGGCGCCTGCCGGCGGCTTGACGCTGGCCGACGAACCCATCTCTGCGATGCGTCCGTCGCGGATGACGATCGTCTGCCGTTCGAGGACGGCTTCGCGGTCCATCGGCAGCACGTTCGCGCCGACGAGCGCCAGCACGGGCGCCTGCCCGCGAAGAGGCAGGCCACAAGCCACGATCGCCGCGATGATCGCGACCAACCCGAGTCGAATGGGGATTCGCATGCGGCCCAGCATACGCCGGCGGGCTCGAAGCTGAAACCGCGAGGACGAGGGCACGGGCAGGCGCTGCAGCCGAGCTCGAGGTCGGGCCTCCTGCTTCCGCCCTACATCTTGTGAATCGGAGGCCGCTGGTGGATGAAGGGGCCGGCCGACGGGCGAGCGCCGCGATCTTCCCGCCAGCGATGCTTGTTCTCGTACATGCGCGAGTCGGCGGCGGCCAGGAGCGCCTCCGATGAGTCGCCGTCCGTGGGAAACACGGCTGCACCGATGCTGACGTCGAGCTTGAAGGCACGACCGTCGGGTAGCCGCACCTCATGTCGGCGAATCTGTGCCTGCAGTCCGCGCAAGCGTTCCTCGGCCTCGTCGCGGCCGCATTCCGGCATCATGATCACGAACTCGTCGCCGCCGTACCGCGCGCACACGTCGTAGGGTCGCACCGCCTGCCGCAGCACGGCTGCGAGTTCGCGCAGGGTCAGGTCGCCGACGGGGTGCCCCTCGGTATCGTTCACGGCCTTGAAGTCGTCCACGTCGATGAGCAGCAGCGCGAGACGCGACGCCTGCCGACTCGCGCGCGCGAGTTCCTGCGTGAGGTGCATCCACAGGAAGCGCGTGTTCGGCAGGCCCGTCAGCGGGTCGGTAAGCGCTTCCTCCTGAGCGCGCGACAGTTGCAGCGCGTGGCTCACCACCGGTCCCGCCTGCCGCGCCACCATTTCGAAGAGGCGGCACTCGTCCTGCGTGTAGCAGCCGGGCGTGACGTGGTAGACGGCGAGCGCGCCGACCAGCTCGTTCAGCTCACCGTACAGCGGGCAGACGATCGACGAGCGCAGTCGCGTGCCGGCGGCTCGCGGGTCGAGGCTGGCCGGGTCGCCATTGCCCACGGCACGCTGCTCGCGGAGCGACCGGCCGAAATCGCCGCGGTCGGCGGCGACGTGCAGCGACGTCAGCAGCTCGGCATCGACGCCTTCCGCGAAGATTGCATGGAACACGCGCTCGCGCGAGTCATGGAGATAGAGCGCCGTGCTCGAGTAGGGGACGACCCGCCGCAGCTTCTGCGCGAGGAGGCGGGCCGTGCCTTCGACGCCGAGGCCGGCGGTGATCGCCTGAGAAATCTCGAACAGCGCCACGTCCTCCCGCCGCGCCGAGACGATCGAGACGAGCGAGCTCTCCGTGGTCGTGCGACCGCTGTCGCCCGATTCGACGCCGGGCAGCAGCGCGATGAACCGCTCCACGAGGACGGGGTCGAGCGACTTGCCTTGCTCCTCCCGCAGCACGACGAGTGCCGCTTCCGCGGTCAGGCGGTCGCGGTACGGTCGCTCGTTGACGAGCGCGTCGTAGCAGTCGACCACCGCGAGCACGCGCGCGCCGACGGGGATCGCGTCCCTTGCAAGGCCCTCGGGGTATCCCTTGCCGTCCCAGCGCTCGTGGTGCGAACGGACGAACGCCGCCACCGATCCCGGCAAGGGCACGTTGCCGATGAGGTCGGCGCTGACCTGCGGGTGGATGCGGATCTTGTGGAACTCCTCGACCGACAGCGGCCCCGGCTTCGACAGGATGTGATCGGGGACGGCGAGCTGGCCGATGTCCAGCAGGAGCGCTGCGGTGCGCAGCGCGTCGATCTCTGGCGTCGAGAGTCCCACGGCTGCGCCAAGGGCCGTGGCGTAGCCGCGCCTGCGCTGCAGGCGCTTGCCGGACGGATCGTGCTTGGCGTCGATCGCGGTCGCGAGCGCCTCCACCAGCGACGCGTGCACGTAGTCGGCATCGGCACGCGCCGTCTGATTCGGTCGTCGCCGTGTCGTCACCGCGATGACGAGACCGGCTCCCGCAGCCAGGCCAATCAGCAGCGCCGCGGCGACCAGGAAGCCGCCGAGGAGTAGCGTTCCCCCCGCCAATGCGCAGGCTCCCGCCAGGAGCAGCAGGCCGGCCGAGTCGATGCGGGACTTCACGGTGACCGCGTAAGTATCCGCGATCGGGTCGCGGGGCGGCAACGGGCTGGCTTGACGCGGCGGTCGTCGGGATGGCACCGTGATCGGATGGCAGTCGCGCTGGCGTCCCGCATCGGGACGCTCTGCCTCGTGTGGCTGCTGGCGCTCGCGCCGGCAGGGCCGCTGGGTCTGCTCCTGTCCGGGCATGCGCCCGGTGAGGACACCCATGTCGCGGCTCTGGTCCACGACCCGTCTGATCACGGGATCTCGGCCGGCGCCCTTGGCGAGGCGGCTCCTGACTGGCACTGCCTCTACTGCCAGTCCACCTCCTCGCACCGATTCGGGCTGGCGGCCATCCGCGCGCACCTGTGCGTTCCCTCGAGCGTCGCGGTCCACTGGCTGACGTCGGACGAGGACCTGCCCGGCACGCGGCTCCGGCACGCACTCCCTGCACGCGCTCCACCCCTGTCGGCCTGATCGGCGCTCTCGCCGACCGGTCGTTGCCGTCTTCACGAGTTCCCAGAGGATTCCGGTGCCGCTGCAGCCGAGCACCGGCAGGCCCGTCGTCTTCGCGGCCTGGCGCCGGACGCGTTCGCGCGACCGACGCTGCACGGGGTGTGTCCATGAACGTGTTCGTCATTGCTTCCGTACCAGCCGTGCGGCGTGGGGCTCGTCGGCCCGCGCTGGCGGCCGTCCTGCTGGCGTGCGGCTTGCTGCCAGCGATGGGCGTGGCGCAACTGCACGCCGCGCAGCCGCCGACTGCTGCGGGCGCTGCGCGCATCACCGGAGTGGTAGTCGCTGGTGAGACGCGACGTCCCGTCGCTGACGCCGCCGTCATCGTCGAGGAAGAGGGCGGCGGCGCGACCGTCACCGACAAGGGCGGACGCTTCACCGTGGAGGCGCCGGCAACGGGCGAGGTCCATGTGCGCGTGAGTGCGGACGGCTTCCTGCCCATGCGCATCGAGCTTGCAGACGCCACGCGCACCGCGCCGCTCGAGATCGCGCTGCAGGACGACCTGCATTATGCGGAGGCGGTCACCGTCGGGCCGGCGCCGCGGGATCCGTTCGAGTCGTATCAGCCGACGTCGGTGCTCGCCGGGCAGGAGCTCGACATCAAGACGGACGGATCGCTCGGCGCCCTGCTCCGCACCGAGCCAGGTGTCTCCGAACGTTCGATGGGTCCAGGGCCTTCGCGACCGATCATCCGTGGGCAGGACGGCGACCGCGTCCTCGTGCTGCAGAACGGCCAGCGCAGCGGCGACATCTCGAGCCAGTCCGGGGACCATGGCGTCACCATCAACCCGTCGGCCGCGACGCAGGTCGAAGTGGTGCGAGGCCCGGCCACCCTGCTCTACGGCGCCAATGCGATCGGCGGGCTCGTCAACGTCATCTCGAACCAGATCCCGGCCAGGCCCGTCGCCGCGACGACGGGGCAGGCACAGGTCGACCTCGCGACGAACGCCGGGCAGGCCGGTGTGGCCGGTGACGTCACGGTGGGCAACGGGCGCTGGGCGCTCAATGCCGGCGCCTCGGCTCGCCGGGCCGGCGAGTACGGCACGCCACTCGGCGACGTGGACAACTCGCAGACCCGGGCCGTGTTCGGCAGCGTCGGCCTCTCACGCACCTCACAGGACGGCTACGTCGGCGTTGGCGTGCAACTCGACGACTCGCGCTACGGCGTCCCGGTGGTGCATGGCGGGGAGATCGAGCTGACGCCGCGCCGCCAGGTCTATGGCACGCGCGGCGAGTTGAGGAACATTCCCGGGTTCTTCACGTCGGCGCGCGGCTCGGTCGCCTACCACCGCTACCGGCACGACGAAATAGAGGGCGGCGAGGTCGCCACGCGGTTCGAGAACGACCTGCTCGACGTGGACGTCCGGGCGACGCATCGCGCGGTCGGGCGCATGACCGGCACCACGGGCGTCTCCGGCTACCAGCGTCGCTTCGAGGCCATCGGCGAGGAGGCCCTGTCGCCCGCCGTCGATCAGCGCGTGATCTCGGCCTTCACGTATCAGGAAGTGGCGTGGTCGCACCTGACGCTGCAGTTCGGCGGCCGCTACGACCACACGGGCTACAGCCCGGGAGGCGGGCTGCGGTCGCGCACGTTCGACAACGTGTCGTTCTCTGTCGGATCGCTGTTCCGGCCCACCGACTCGAGCACGATCGCGGTGAGCTTCGCGCGCGCGGCGCGCAACCCGGCGCTGGAGGAGCTGTACTTCTTCGGTCAGCACGCCGGCAACCTCGCGTTCGAGATCGGCAACGACCAGCTCGATTCGGAACTGGCCTACGGCCTCGACGTGTCATACCGGGTACGGCTGCCGCGGTTCTCCGCCGAGGTGACGTACTTCAACAACACCGTCAACGGCTACATCTTCAGGAACGAGATCACCGAGGACGAGTTCGAGCAGCGCTTCGGACACGACGCGGCGGGCCACCTGCACGACCACAGCCACGACCATGGCGGCGACGCCGAGGAATATCCGTTCGTGGAGTTCGTTGGCCGCGACGCGCGGCTGCAGGGCGTGGAAGCGCACGCCGACCTCGACCTCACGGCGGGACTGCACCTGGAACTCGGCGTCGACACCGTGCACGGCAGCCAGCGGGACGACCTCGGGCCGCTGCCGCGGATACCTCCGGTGCGCTACACGGGCGGCCTCCGCTACCACTGGAACGCCCTGCAGGCCGGCGCACACCTGGTGCACGCCCTCGATCAGGAGCGGGTGTACGGGGTGGAAACGCCCACGGCTGGCTACACGACACTGCGCCTCTTCGGCGCCTACTCAGTGCCGGCGGGTCGGCTGGTGCACACGTTCTCGGCACGCATCGACAACGTCACGAACGAGCTGTACCGGAACCACCTCAGCCTGCTGAAGGACATCCTTCCCGAGATGGGACGGAATGCCAGGGTGGTGTGGAGCGTCAAGTTCTGAGCCAATGCCTGGGATACGTGGCCGTCGCTGCTGGGCGACGGAGACGCCCCACGCGTTCTTACAACCGGCTGTTCCACAGCGGTTCCGGCACGCCTCGCTCGCGGTTCTCGTAACGCGCCATCACGAACAGGGCGTCGGACAGGCGGTTCAGGTAAGGGACCACGAACGCACCGATCGCTTCGCCGCGCGCCAGCGCGATGGCGTCGCGCTCGGCGCGCCGGCACACGGTGCGTGCCACGTGCAGGTGCGCGGCGCCAGGCGCACCGCCGGGCAGCACGAAGTTCTCGAGCGGTCCTACCGTCTCGTTGAGCTCGTCCATCAGTTGCTCGAGCGCCGTGACGTGACGCGCCTCGATCAGGGGGATGCCGTAGGCGGTCTTGTCGGCCTCGAGGAAGCAGAGGTCCGATCCGAGGTGGAACAGCTCGTTCTGGATGACCGGCAGGACCTCGGCGAGGCGGGCGACGAGGCCGTTCGCCAAGGCGACGCCGATGACCGAATTGAGCTCGTCCACCGTGCCGAACGCCGAGACGCGCAGCGCGTCCTTGGGCAGGCGCTGCCCTCCGCCCAACCCGGTCGTGCCGTCGTCTCCCTTGCGTGTGTAGATGCGCGTCAGTCGTGGCATCGCGTCGTATAAGGTAGGACCGGCCGGGTGCCGCGCCGCAGCCGTCAGTCGAAGGCGGGTCCCGGCGACGCCGATCTTACGCCACGTCCCCGATCCGTGACTTCAGATTCCCGCTTCAGCCAACGCACCATCGCTCCCGTGGGCCGGCTGGCGCCGACGCCGTCCGGTCGGCTGCACCTCGGCAACGTGTGCGCGTTCGCCGCGGCGTGGCTGTCGGCGCGAGCCGACAACGGCCGACTGCTGTTGCGCATCGAGGACGTGGATCGTGATCGCGCGCGGCCCGAGCTCGAACAGGCGCTGCGCGACGACCTGGCGTGGCTCGGTGTCACGTGGGATGAAGAGGTGGCGCGGCAGTCCGCACGCGACTACGCGCCGGCCCTCGCGCGCCTCGCGCCTCGCCTCTACAGGTGCCTCTGCACGCGTGCGATGCGCGACCTTCCGTTGCCTGCGGGAGCCGGGTGCCCCGGTGCGTGCGCCGACCTGCAACACACCGAAGGCGCGCTGCGTTTCCGACTGGAGTCGGGCATCGTGTCGTTCGTCGACCGCCGCCGTGGGCTGCAGCGCTCCGATCCCCGCGCATTCGGCGACCCTGTGCTCGTGCGCCGCGACGGCATGGCGTCCTACAACCTCGCGGTGGTCGCCGATGATGTGGCCGACGGTGTCACCGACGTGGTGCGTGGCAGTGACCTGCTCGAGTACGCGGCGGTGCAGACCCAGTTGTGGCACGCACTCGGCGCGCCGCCGCCGCGCTGGCTGCATACGCCGCTGATCGTCGGTCGCGACGGCAGGAAGCTGTCCAAGTCGCACGGCTCCGCGCATGTCGGCGCGATGCGGGAGGCCGGAGCTACGCCCGCCGACGTGTGGCGCGTCGTGCTTCCCTGGCTCGGGCTGCGAGGCGCCTCCCTTGCCGATGCCCTCCCGCTCTGGGAGCCATCCGCCGGCGAACTCGGGCCTGTGATCGTGAACGCCTGAACGTCGCCGCCGGACGCGCCGGTTCCGAGGTGCGGCCTACGTGGCGGTGGTGTGCGGTGGCATGGCTGCGATGAAGGAGAGCACGTCTGCAGCGACGCGTGCCGGATCTTCCCAGTGCACCGCGTGCCCGGCCCCCACATGCACCTCGAGGCGCGCCTCGGGGCACGCCGCGCACAGCGCCTCCTGGTCACCGCGCAGCGCCGCATCGTCCTTTGTGCCCCAGACGAGCAGGATGGGCACGTGCAGGTCGCCGAGCTGCGGCGAGGCGTCGTCGGCAAGGAAGCCGTCGAGCACGGCCCTCCACGTTTGCGGGGGCAACCGCATGCTCTCGCCGATCATCGTCTCGACGAACCCGGCCGCGACGGGCCGTGCGATCGTGCCCTGCTGGAAGTCACGGGCGAAGGCGGGCACGTCCTCTTCGGTGAGGGCGGCGACGGCGGCCTCGAGTTCGTCATGAACCGGGTTCGCCAGGCCGGGCGCGAATGCGGCGAGCAACACGAGGGCGCGGGCGCGCCGCGGGTGGTCCACCGCCACGCGCAGCGCCACGCGAGCACCCATCGAGTGCCCGACGATCACTGCCGTGTCGAGGCGCATTGCGTCCATGAACGCCACGACGTCGGCCGCCATGTCGCGCATCGCGTAACCAGCGTCCGGACGGTCGGATCCGCCGTGCCCGCGCAGCGAGAGGGCGAAGACACGGAGGGAATTCGGCAGGTGCGGCAGCAACGGCTCGAAGGAGCGCCACGAGTCGGTCAGTCCATGCAACAGGACCACCGGCTGACCGGATGGGACGCCCTGCTCCACGTACTCGACCGTGATTCCCGTTGCGAGCTCGCAGCGCGCGGCGGTCGGCGCAGGCACGTGGCGCGCCTGGGCCGAGGCGGCGACCTCGTCGTCGAACCGGTGCGGGGTGCCCGGCGCCGTCATGGCGTCACCGTGCCTTCGCGACCGGCGCGCCCTTGCGGGTCAGGCCGTCGCTGACGTCGATCGTCTTGATGGACGGTTTCACGGTCTTCTGCAGGCGTGACGCGACCGTCTCGGCCTGCCGCATCACGCGGAGGATGTTGCCGCTCGTGATCTTCTTCACGTCGTCGTCGGCATAGCCGCGTCGCAGCAGTTCCGCGACGAGCGCCGGGTACGTGCTCACGTCTTCCAGGCCCTGCACTACGGACGTGATGCCGTCGAAATCTCCGCCCAGCCCGATGTGATCGATGCCGGCGACCTTGCGGATGTGGTCGATGTGATCCGCCACCTGCGACAGGGTGGCGCGCGGCGCCGGGTTGGCGGCGGTCCAGGCGGCCGTAGCCTTCGTCTGCGCGGCAGCGTCAGCAGAGTGCTGCGCACGGATACGCGCGATCTCGGTGGTGGCGCGGCGCGTGTACGCAGCCACCTCGGGCGACACGAACCCAGGCACGAACGTCACCATGACGATGCCGCCGTTTGCGGGCAGCTGCCGGAGGATGTCGTCGGGAACGTTGCGCGGGACGTCGCACACGGCCCGGGCGTTGGAATGCGAGAAGATCACCGGCGCCTGCGACACGCGGATCGCGTCGGCCATGGTGTCGGCCGACACGTGGCTCAGGTCCACGAGCATGCCGAGCCGGTTCATCTCCCGGACGATCTCCTCGCCGAACGCCGACAGCCCCGTCAGCGTCGGCTGGTCCGTTGCCGCATCCGCCCACGGCACGTTGCGGCTGTGCGTCAGCGTCATGTAGCCGACGCCGAGCCGGTGGAACATGCGGAGCGCGCCCATCGAGCTGTCGATCGAGTGCCCGCCCTCCACGCCCATGATCGACCCGATCCTGCCGTCGCGCATGGCGCGTTCCATCTCGTCTGCGGTGCGGGCGACGACGAACGTCTCCGGGTAGCGGCGCACCATCTCGTACACCGCGTCCACCTGCTCGAGAGTGGCGCTCACGGCCGCGTCGCCCTGCAGGTCGGCCGGTACGTACACCGACCAGAACTGCCCGCCGACGCGTCCCTGACGCAGCCTCGGGATGTCGGTCATCATCACCGGCTGCGGCCTGGCGATGTCGCGCGCCTCGAAGTCGTAGCGCACTTTCTCGCGCATCTCCCACGGCAGATCGTTGTGGCCGTCGATGACGGGGGCCTCGGCCATGATGGCGCGCACCCGCGCATCCGCGGGCGCCTCGGTGGTGCCGCGGTTTGCCGGCTGGGCGCCGAGCGTGGCGACGACGCAGGTGGCCAGTGCGCCGGCGCCGAGAATCCTGGAAGCGAAGGTGTAGGTCATGGACGCGTCACACGTGGCGGATGTTGGCCAGGTCGCGCCGCAGTTCGGCGCGATAGTCGGGATGCGAGATGCTGATCAGCATCTCGCCACGCTCCCGGATGGACATGCCGTGCAGGTTCACCGCCCCGTACTCGGTGACCACCCAGTGCACGTGCCCGCGCGTGGTCACGACGCCGGCGCCCGGCTTGAGCGACGACACGATGCGCGACACGGTACCCCTGGCGGCAGATGAGGGCAAGGCGATGATGGGCTTGCCGCCGGGCGACAACGCCGCGCCGCGGATGAAGTCCATCTGGCCGCCGATGCCCGAGAAGATGCGAAAACCGATCGAGTCGGCGCAGACCTGCCCCGTCAGGTCGATCTCGATGGCGGAATTGATCGCCACCACGCGTGGGTTGCGCCGGATGATCGACGTGTCGTTCGTGCGGTCGCACGGGTGGAATTCGACTCTCGGATTGTCGTCCACGAAGTCGAACAACCGCCGGGTGCCGTTCACGAACGAGGTGACGGTACGGTTCGGATGCACCACCTTGTGGCGGTTCGTGATCACGCCATTCAGCTGCAGGTCGATGAGGCCGTCGGAGAACATCTCCGTGTGCACCCCGAGTTCGAGCTTGTTGCCGAGGCGCCGCAGCACCGCATCCGGGATGCCACCGATACCCATCTGCAGCGTGGACCCGTCGTCCACGAGGCCGGCCACCAATTCGCCGATCGCGGCTTCCACCGCGGTCTCCTCGGAGCCGTGGTGCTCGTGCAGCGGCCGCTCGCTGACGACGAACGCATCGAGCCGGTTCACCGGCACCACGACGTTGCCGCGCGTGTGGGGCATCTGCTGGTTCACCTCGGCGATCACCAGCCGTGCGGTGTCCACGGCGGCGCGCGCCGCGTCCACCGACGTGCCGAGCGTGCAGAGCCCGTGGCGATCCGGCACCGACAACGTCACGAGCGCCGCATCGAGCTGCACGCGACCCGACAGGAACAGGCCCGGGATGTCCGACAGGAAGATCGGTACGAAGTCGGCGCGGCCTTCGTCGATCGCCGCCCGGAGCGGCGCGCCCGTGAAGAGCGAGACCGAGCGGATGCGGCCTTCCTGATCGGGGGCCGCAAACGGCGCCGGACCGGCGGTGTGGAGGTGGTAAACGGTGACGCCTTCCAGATCGGAACGACGCGACAGCGCCTCCAGGAGAGTCGTCGGGGTCGCCGCGGCGCCATGGACGAACACCTTCATGCCGCTGCGGATGCCTGCCACGGCCTGGTCGGGGGCGACCGCGCGCGTGGACCACTCGGAGTTCATGGGACACATTATCGAACGCCGAACGCCGAGCGCCGAACGCCGAACGTCGAACGCCACCAGTCCACCGATCGCCGCGGCGGATCCGGGACAGTCGCGGTAGCATGCGCGGATGCGATTGCCGGCCGCCGCCCTTGCCTGTGCCCTTGTCGTTCCCACCATCGCCGCTGCGCAGGACATCAGCCTGCCCGCCGCGGTGCGTCAGCGCATCACTGCGGAGGCAGAGGCGCTCGAGCCGCGTCTCGTCGAGGTGCGTAGAGACATCCACCGGCATCCGGAACTCGGTTTCCGCGAGGTCCGCACCGCCAAACTCATTGCCGATCGGCTCCGCGAACTGGGATTCGATGCGGTCAAGGAGCAGGTCGGTGTGACCGGCGTCGTGGGTGTGCTGAAGGGCGGCAAGCCGGGCAAGGTGGTTGCGGTCCGTGCCGACATGGACGCACTGCCGATCCCCGAGCTGATCGAGGTGCCCTACAAGTCCACAGTAGCCAACGTCAAGCACGCCTGCGGCCACGATGGCCACGTGTCAATCGCGCTGGGTGTGGCGGAGATCTTCAGCCGCATGCGTGCCGACATTCCCGGCACCGTCGTCTTCCTGTTCCAGCCCGCCGAGGAAGGCGATCCGGACGGCGGCGCGTCGGGCGCGGAGCGCATGCTGGAGGCGGGTGCCTTCACGGCCCCCGCACCGGCGGCGATCTTCGGTCTGCACGTGCTCCCCACGCTCGAGGCGGGCACGATCGGCGTCAATCTCGGGCCGGCCATGGCGAGCAGCAACCGGTTCACGGTGACGATCGTCGGCAAGAAGACGCACGCGGCCTACCCGCACACGGGCGTGGACCCGATCCCGATCGCGGCGCAGGTGATCAACGCGCTGCAGACGATCCCGAGCCGCATGAACAATGCCGCCGAGCCGATCGTGCTGTCGGTGGGCACCATCGAGGGCGGCAACCGCTTCAACATCATTGCCGACAAGGTGACGTTCACCGGCACGGTGCGCACGCTGAGCAAGGACGGCCCGAATCGCGTGCGCGACCTCATGGAACGGACGATCAAGGGCGTTACCGAGGCGTCGGGCGCGACCTACGCGTTCGACTTCCCCGAGGGCAATCCCGTGACCTTCAACGAGGAGACGCTCGCAGCGGCGAGCCTGCCCATGCTCGCCGAGGTCGTCGGCGGACGCCAGCACATTGCGGCACCGCCGCCACAGATGGGTGCCGAAGACTTCGCGCTCTACCAGCAGCGCATTCCCGGCCTGTTCTTCTTCCTGGGGGTCGGCAACGCGGAGAAGAAGATCACCGCGATGATCCACACCGAGTACTTCGACATGGACGAGGACGCCCTGCCGATCGGCGTGCGCGCGCTCGCGAGCGCGTCACTGGACTATCTGTTCCGGAAGTAAGGTCCGCCGGATCAGCCGCGATTGGCCGGCTTGGCCATTGCGGCGTTGCCTGCGGCGCAGTGGCTGCAGGCAGGCCCGGCGGAGTGGGCGCCGCCGGTCGTCTGGTTGGCCGGGCGTCGCTCGAACACGCCGAGCACCTTGCGCAGCACGATCACCGCAGCGGCGAGCGCGATGACGAACACGGTCGCGTGCTGCACGAGTTCGAAGGGGACATGGCCGGTCACTGGACACCTCCTGCGCGGAGCAACTGGAACACGAGGAAGGCTGACACGTAGGCAAGTGCCGACATGTATGCGAGCTGGATGAGCGCGTACTTGCCGGAACCAGCTTCCCGCCGCGTCACCGTCAGCGTGGGCAGGCACTGCATCGCAAGCACGAAGAACACCAGCGCACTCGCCGCAGTGGCCGTCGTGAAGAGCGGCGTGCCATCGTCACGGGTCGCGGTGCGGATGCGGTCGATGACCCCCTCGTCCACGTCGGCCTCCCCGGATCCGCCGATGAGCACCGACATCGTCGAGACGAAGACCTCGCGTGCGAGGAAGCTCGTGAGCACGCCGACGGTCAGTTGCCAATCGTAACCGAGGGGCTCGAACACCGGTTGCGCCAGCCGGCCCAGACGCCCCGCAAAGGACCCCTCCTGCCTGGCGCGGTTCTGCAGGACGTCGGCTTCCGCCAGCCACTCGTCCCGCTGGGTCTCGCTCACTTCGACCCGCTCGGCCTGGGTGCGCAGTTCCACAGCCCGCACAGGCGTCTCGACGGCAGGGTAGGCGCTCAACCACCACATGACGATGCAGATGGCCATGATGACGGTGCCAGCGGTCTGCAGGAACGCGAGGCCCTGGTCCTTGGCCGTGAAGATCGCGTTGCGCAGCGACGGCCACTTGTAACTGGGAAGCTCCAGCACCATCGGTCGCGGGTCGCCCTTGAGCCACGTACGTCCGAACACCGTGGCCGTGACCATCGCGGCGACGGCGCCGAGCAGGTAGCAGCCCAGGAACGCCATGCCTGCGTAGAACGGCTGTCCGGCGAAGAGCAGGCTGGTGAGCAGTACGTACACGGGCAGCCGCGCCGAGCAACTCATCAGGGGCGCGACGAGAATGGTGGCGAGCCTGTCGCGGCGGTCCGGGATCAGCCTCGACGACATGATCCCGGGCAGGGCGCAGGCATGCGAGGTGAGCAGCGGCACGAACGCCTGTCCCGGCAAGCCGAAGCGTCGCAGCACACGATCCATGACGAACGCCGCGCGCGCGAGATAGCCCGTGTCCTCGAGCAGGCTGATGAGGAAGAACAGCAGGCAGATCTGCGGCAGGAACACCACCGTGCCGGCGACGCCGCCGATGATGCCGTCCGACACGAGGTCGCGCACCGGTCCGGCCGGCAGATACTGCGTGGCCAGCTCACCGAGTCGCGCGAAGATGGCTTCGATCAGATCCATCGGGATCGTCGCGAGCGCGAACAGCGTATAGAACAGCCCTCCCATCACCACCAGGAAGACAAGCAGCCCGAGGACCGGATGCGTGAACACGCGGTCGAGTCGCTCGGCGAACGCGTCCCGTTCATGAGGCGCGGACGGAAGCCCTGCGCTGTAGGCCATCACGTCGTCGGCCCACTGGGTCAGCGTCTCGATCGAGGATCCTTCGCCCGGGACGCCGGCGGCAGGCGCGTGGTGCGCCTGGGCGCCCTCGATCGCACGAGCCAGTGCGGTCCGCACGTCGTCCACGCCATCGCCGCGACGGGCGATGATGGGTATGACCGGGCAGCCCAGCCTTTCCGAGACGCGTCTCGCGTCGATCGTCAGCCCGCGGCGTTGCGCGAGGTCGATCATGTTCAGCGCGACGACGACCGGGATGTCGTAGGCGAGCAGTTCGCCCACGAGGACGAGGTTGCGCGTGAGGTTGCACGCGTCGATGACGATGAGCACGGCATCCGGCCGGCGGTAGAGCCCGTCGCCGAGCAGCACGTCGCGGACGATGCGGGTCTCGGGCACCTCGAGCCCGAGCTCGTACAGCCCGGGCAGGTCGATGATCTCCGCGATCCAGTTACCCGGGAGGGCAGCGCGGCCGACGCGCGACGCCGTGGTCGTGCCGGGAAAGTTCGAGGTCTTCGCGCGCGCGCCGCACAGCCGGTTGAAGAGCGTGGTCTTGCCGGTGTTGGGGTTGCCTATGAGCGCGATGCGTGGAGTCTCGCGCGCGGCGGCAGGAAGAGCGGCCACCGTCTGGGGCGCGGACACCGCCATCGTCAAGCTCCGGAAGGTTCGGGGATCACGAGGATGCCGTTTGCAACCTCACGTGACAGACCGATACGAGTGGAGCGCACCTGGACGATGCAGGGCTCGCCCGCCTTGCAGAGTGTCAACTTGCACTGCCGGGTCAGGCCGAGTGCGCGCAGCAGGTCGCACGACTCGGGGTCGAGATGCGCCCGCATGAAACGCACGACGGCGCCATCCCGACAGGAGCTGAGGGGGACGGCAGTATGGGGCGCGACGGCGGTCGCGTCGAGGACGGCTTGCTCGATCATGGAGGAGGTACTCGCGTCCCGGTCTATGATTGCGACCTAAGTGGTCCGACTTGCTCGTTCATGCTAGCACGGAACTGAGACTCCTTCTCAAGACGCCAGAGAGGACGTCGCGGATCGCGCACGCAAGGGCTGGTCATCGGCGACGACACCGGCCGAGACGCGGTGCGGTGACGCCGCGACCGGCACTCCGGAGCGGGGCCACCACGAGTCCGTGACGCGGTTCACGAGCGGCGTCCACACGTGCGTGAGCCACAGAGCCAGAGCCACATAGACGGGCATCAGCGGCCAGAGCCACTCGTGTACCGGCGCGCCCAGCGACTGCGCCGTCCCGACCGCGAAGCGCAGCACGTCCTGCATCACGAGCAGGCCGAGCGAGACCTGCCCCACCCAGGTGAGGAAGCGTCCGGCCGGCGGACGCGCAAGACTCCACGCCGCCACCATCCATAGCCCGGCCACGGCGGGCAGCACGGCCACTGAAGGCCCGGCGATCACGAACAGGTCTGCGGGTGGGATGAGCGTGGAGCCGATCCAGCCGGCCAGGAGCAGCAGCGCCACACCGACGGGCACGTTGGAAGACGACGACCATCGACGCTGCAGTCGTTCGCCGTTGGCGCGGAACCAGGGCGCCATCGCCATCCCGAGCGCCGGCGACAGCAATCGGAACGGCAGGAAGGCCGCCAGGGCCGCCGTCTGGTCGAACGTTCCGACCGGCATTCCGTCGATGACGGCCGCGCGCAGGGCCAGCATGATCGTCGTGCAGATGACGAGGAACCCTGGCGTACCCACGCGCTCCATCAACCACCGCATGGGTACGTATGCCAGGTAGAACTGGGCGACGAGCGCGATGTACCAGAGCGAGGGCGAGACCACCTGCACGGTGGAGGGATCCACGAAACGTCCCAGCACCGTCATGCCGAGCGGCACGTGCCAGGGCAGGAACTCGAACGGCAGACGGGCCAGGCGCGCGCCGGCGTGGAGTTCCTCGAGCACCGGCCCGGCACCCAGGAGCGTCCGGAGCCCCGCGCACACGACGAGCACCAGCGTCACCAGCAGGGTGCCGAGCCAGTAGCCCGGCAGGATCGCTCTGGCGCGATGGCTCAGCAGCGCACGTGCAGGTCGAGCCCGGCCCAGGCCCAGGACCAGACCGGTTACGAACAGCAGCACGTCAAGGCGATAGCCCGGGAGCAGGAGTGCGCCGCGCACGGCATCGGTTGCGGCTGTCAGCAGGTGGCCATCGAGAACTGCCGCCAGCAGGCGTCCCGGTCCGACGTCGGCGCCAGGCAGCCCGGCGGTGTCGGCCGCGAAGTGCAGGATTGTGACCCAGAGGATCGTCAGGCCTCGCAATGCGTCGAGCGCCGCCACTCTCTGGGGTGACGCAGCGTCGAGCCGTGGCGAGGAGTCGGTCATGGAACGGATGAGTTCCGCGCGATTCTAGTGGCTCTCGTCTCCGAAAGCCATCGCGGCCGGGCCCGGGCTCGCCGCGGTGACTCAGCGGCCGTGCGGGACGCCACGCGTGTCTCCGTCCGGCGCGACATCCTGTGTGCCGATGCTCGGCTCGTTCCTCTCCACGGCGATGCGTCGCTGCAGGCACTCGAGAAGGTGGCGCGTGGACTGCAGGTGCAGCGCGTGGGCGCGAGCCTCGAAGTTGACGTACGGACGCATGACGCGCAGCACCGCCGTGCGCAGAACCTGCCCGGGCCAGCCGAATCGCGACGGCGTGGCGAACGGGATGCCTCCGACCAGCATGTCGTGCGCCTCCGCCGCATCCCGCTCGGCCTGCTGGAGCTGCGCGTGGAGCGCCTCGATCTCCGCGTCGTCCAGCGGCAGCGGCGCCGCCGCCTCGTCGCGGATCGGTGGAGGCGGTTGCGCTTCGGCCGCCGGCGGCGGTGGCGCGGGTTCGGGCTCGATCGGCGCCTCGTCGCGCGCCCGCTGTCGGTGGATGTCGGCCAGGCGATCACGGATGAACGCCGTCACGCGGGCCGAGGAACACAACTCCATGACATCGCGGCGGCCACGGTGGCCGCGATCCGCCGCCAGGGCAGGGTTGTCGTGGACGCTTCGCATGATCGCCGCCGCGGCGTCGAGATCCGGTTCCGCCCACCAATCGCCTTCCGGGTACGGCTCGCACCCGCCCGGCACGGTGGCGCGACGGTACGGAACCAGAAAGCTGTTCTCGGCCGTCATGAACGCGAGATTGCCCGAATACGCCGTCGCGATCGTCGGTTTGCCGAGCGTCATCGCCTCGGCCATCGTGAGGCCATATCCCTCGGAGCGGTGCAGCGATACATAGCAGTCGCAGGACGCCAGCAGCGCATCGCGCGCGCCACCCGAGAGGTAGCCATCCATGGTGATCACGTCGGGGCGATCGGCGATTGCGGCTCGCAGCGCCTCCCGCGCGCCACGTGCGAGGTCGCCGTTGATCGACTTGAGCAGCAACGTCGGGCCCTCGCCAGGGCGGAACGCACGGCAGAAGGCCTCGACGAGCCCGATTGGGTTCTTGCGCTGGACACCGCTCAGGAAGTCGAACATGAACAGGAACAGGAACCCCTCGGGCACCCCGAGTTCCGCCCTGGACATCGGCGTGGGATCGAACTGACGTACCGGAACCGGGCAGACGCGCACCGGCCTGGACACGGTCGTCCGCACGGCACTTGCCACGTAGTCGCTGGCGACCCAGATCTCGTCGAGCAGCGCGGCCGACGGTGCGTACGCCGCCGGCAGGCTCTCGGTCTCCCAGAACCAGAATCCGATGCGATGGCACCCGTCGCGCATCGCCGAAGGCAGGGCGTCGATGGCCCGCGGGAACTCGTCGGCGTTGGCGCACACGAGCGTCACCGGGTACGGACCGTTGTGGACGCGCGCCTCGAAGGCGTCTTCCTGGCGACTGACCGTGCGGTCGTTCAGCACGGTCGCCACCGGCAACCCCTCGCGATCGGCCGCCGCGGCCACGAGTCGTGCGATCTCGCCGACGCCGAGCTCCGCCTTGAAGTATCCGGCGATGTTGAGGCCGCTGCCGGACGCGGGTGCGACGCTGTCGTCCGCGTCGTCTGCCGCCTGGGCACCGGACCCGGGAGGGCCTGGCGCTGCTGACGGTCGTAGAGCCGCCGGGATCGTCCGGTTCGCCCACGGGTCGTGGGCGACCCAGTGCAGGTACGCGTCGGCGCCAGCGCCGAGCGGGGTACCGAACGCACCCTGCAGGTCGCCGCGGGCCTGGTACAACCCGTGGAGATACCGCGTCAGCCGCGGCGCTTCCCACGCGGGCGCGTTGAGCCAATCGGCGATGCGCTCCCATCCAAAGGGCGCGGGCGGAACGGGCGCACCCGTGCGCTCGGCCTGGAGCACCGCGCGACGAAACAGGCGGCGCATCACCATGTCGATGGGCATGCCGTCCGGCAGCCTGGCATGGCCGTAGGCGACAGCCACGGCACCGTGCCCCTGCCCCCGCAGGCGCTTCGCATAGCGGCGACAGAGTTCCAGTACGGCTGGAGACTCGCTGAGCAGCGCGCGTGGATTGGGCCCCTGATGCTTGCTGAGCAGGTGCGGGACGTCCGGATCGAAGCCGCTGAAGTGATAGAAGCGCAACGGCGCGCCGTTCACGGTGAAACCGGTGTCGGCGGCCACCACGTGCCGTTCGTGCAGGTTCCAGTAGGCGACGTTGCAGCCGGGATCCTTCACGACCTCGTGCGAAAACAGCGCCGGCACGTAGTCCAGCCAGCGCTGATCGACGAACAAGCCATTTCCCGGGTCCGACACGCAATGGCGCCGCAGCCGCCCGCTCCACCAGTCGAGGAACGCGGTCGCGCCGGCGCCGACCCCGATGAAGCCGAGGTTGAACACGCCGGCACGGAGCACCGCCAGGTCGGTGAGCTCGTAGCCGTCCTCGGGAATGGGCGCGAGGACGTGCGGCGTGAGCACGATGCCGCGCGCGGCCGCGAGGCGCCAGAGATGATCGACCGCGTCGAAGAACTCGATGTCGGGGTCGAAGTACAGGACGGCCGGCGCTCCCTCCGAGAGCAGGTATCGCAGCAGCAGCGGCTTGACCGCAGTCGAGAGCTCCGTGACGTCGTACATGAACGTCTGGCGGCGGCGCTCGTCCTCGTCCGGCAGGACGTCCGCGAGTTGCAGGACCCGGAAGCGATCGCCATCGGATGGCTCGCCCGGACCATCGACGACAAGGACCGTCACCCGGCAGTCGGGATGCACGGCGATCAGGGACTCGGCAAAGACACGTGCCGAGGGCAGGTAGTTACGCGCGACTATCGTGCAGACATCCATCGATTCCGATTCCTTCAGGCCTGCCGCCGCGCATGTTCGGCCAGCACGGCGTGCGCCGTCAGCAGATCCGCCTCCTTCCGCTCGATCTCGCGCGTCAGGGCGTCGATCATCCTTGCCGCCTCGGCGGCCGAGGCGCCGGCACGCTCGCCGTGGGCGACGAGTGCCGCGCGGTCGGCCTGCCACGCGGCATGTGCCTCGTGCGTTGTCCGCGTGAGCTCCTCGAGCGCGGCATGCGCAATACGCAGCTCCGATTCCTTCCGCTCGACTTCGCGACCGAGGGCCTCGGCAGCCTGCTCCGCCTCTCTCGCGCGACGCTCGAGCTGCGCGGCGTGCGCGGCGAGCGCCGCGTGTTCGGCTTGCCACGCGGCATGTGCGTCCGACATCGCGCGGGCCTGCTCCTCGAGGGCCGTGCGCGCGACGTTCAGGTCGGCTTCCTTCCGCTCGATCTCTCGAGCGAGTGTGTCAGCCGACAGCCGACTGCGGACCTGCTCGTACTGCGAGACGATTGCTGCTCGCTCCGCTTGCCAGGCAGCGTGCGCCGCGCGGGTCGAACGCTCCTGTTCCTCGAGCGCCGCCTGCGCGATCCGGAGGGACGCGTCCTTGCGGTCCACTTCACGTGTCAGCGCGGCAATGGCATCTTCAGCCCCACCGACCTGCGTCTCGAGCTGACTGACCCGCGCGGCAGCATCGAGGAGAGCCCGCCCGCCGTGCGCCTCTTCCACCCATCCGTCGCTCGCCGCTGGTCCGCACGACAAGGGCATCGGCTCGCCGGACGTCGGCTGCCGTGACCCGGACGCGAGTGCGGTGAGCAGATCCTCGACGTGTCTCCGGTGACGCGCCTCGATCACTGGAGCGAGCTGCTGCAGGTGCGCTCTCACTGCGTGCCGTCGGTGCCACAGTTCGAGCGTCGCCGGAACCAGCAGGCCGGCCGCAGCGGCCGCCACGGGCAGCGTCCACGACCCGAGGCCCGCGAGGTTCAGCGCACCGACGCCCTTCACGAAGGTGTAGTGGTCCTGACTGAGGAACAGCGCCGGCGTTGTCGTGGCGAGGCCGAACACGATCGGGTGATACCGCGTGCTCACGACGAGTTCGGCGCGCCCGGCGATCCAGACGGCCTGTTCCGGGGTCGGCAACGGCGTGACGCGTGCCCCGCTGGCGGCGGCAGCGATCGCACGGCCCACCAGGACGTCGTGCGCCGGCGTCCCTGCGAGGTCGCCGACGTGCGGGACGATGACGACCGCGGCACCGGTGAGCCGGCTCACCTCGGCCAGCTGCCGGCCGACCAGTGCAGCCGTCCCTTGCGCGTTCTGCATGTCGCCGAGCTGATTGACCGTGACCGCGATGACGGGAGCGTCACTGGCCACCTCGCGCCACCACGGCGGCTCCGCCGGCCGCACGCCGACCGCATCGTCGAATTGCAGGACCGTGCGGTTCGGCGGCGCGCCCAATTCGATCGCCAGGGCGTGAGAACTGGCTTCGCGCAGGCCGACGACGACCGCCTCCCGTACGAGTTCCGCGGTCAACGCCCGCGTGCGATCGTCGAAGGACGGACCCAGCGTCTGGCTCGTGATCGCGACCGGCCGGCCGGCGCGTCGGGCCACCCGCGCGATGGCGGAGCGCTCGAACACCTCGTGCGGCCAAGAGCGACTGAGGTTGCCGCCGCCCGCGATGATGACGGCGTCGCATCCGGCGATGGCCGCGAGCCCTTCGCGCCATGGCGGGGCACTGTGCGCCCACCCGGCAGGGTCGGCGTGCAGGACGCGATCGAGCGCCGCCAGGCGCGCATCGCGCTCGGCAGCGTCCGCGCAATCTTCGAACGTGAGCCGCGGCACGGCGCGCACGTCCCAGGCCTCGGCGGTGCGCGACGGATCGGCCGACATCACCGTCCATGCCACGGGTATGGAGCCTCGCCGGGCGGTGGCGATGAGCCCCTTCAGCATGGCTTCATCGCCGACGTGGTACGCCGCACGGCGGCCGACGTCGCCGACGGCGACCAGTCGCAGGGGCGAACGGATGTCACGCGGGAGTGTCAATGGCCCCCCTCGTACGGCCCGCCGGCGACCGCGGGGTCCGGAGCAATGAACGACGACGTCGCGCCAGCATGCGTGCGTGCGCGCGCGGGCAGGATGCCGTGACGGGCGCGGCCGGGGGTGTTGCAACCGCCGTCGAGCAGTCGCTGTTGTACCACGGCGGCACGCATCAGAACTGCGTCCACGAAGCGGGATCGTCCCGATCGTCGCGCACGGGGACGTGAGGCCCCAGTCCATAGGCGAGCGGCAGGCGGGTCGAGGCCGGATCGACGCCCGCGTGACGGGCGTCGATCAGCGCGCGGTCGCCGCTCACCCGGCAGCGCGTCGATGTGAACCCCACGTCTTCCACCATGCGGCGCAGGCACGCCCCGGTGAAGCCCCAGAAGTTGCTGCGGTCCGTGTTCGGCTGGTCGCGGCCGGGGAACCGTCGCGGGTCGGCGATGAATCGCATGATCGGCGAGGCAGCGACGTCGGGCGGCAGCAGCGCGTCGATGCAGTACGACTCGACGACCAGCCGCCCCGTGCAGAGCGCGGCGCAGTTGGCGAGCGCACGATACGGATCGGCTGTGTGATAGAGGAGCCCCATGGCGAGGACGACGTCGAATTGCCCGTAGTCGCGCGGCTGCATGTCGAGCACGTTGACGTGGTGATGCTCGATGTCGGTCAGTCCGTTGATGTGCTGTGCCAGACCGAAGCCGGAGTTGTCGCGGTGGCGCAGGTCGAACGCCACGACGTGGGCGCCGCGCTTCCTCGCCTCGAAGCTGAAGAAGCCGGAGGAGGCGCCGACGTCGGCCAGCGCCAGGCCGCGCATGTCGTCGGGCAGGTCGAGTTCGTGCCAAAGCGCGGACGGATTGTAGGCGCCACGGGTCCAGACGCCGGGCACGATCTCGAAGTCGTGGTGCCACGCCTTGTCACGAACAAGCCGCTCGGCGACGTGCGAGGGAATCATCTGCGCCTCCTTCCTCAGGGCCCGGTGGCCGCCCCAGCCGCCGCCAGCCGGAGCCACAGCGCGTAGCCCACGTCCTCGGACCAGTAGTACCGGGGCACCGTCGCGCTCAGGTCGTTGTGGTAGAGCAGCGGTGGGTGCTGCTTCACGACGGCGAACCCGTCAGCCGCGATCCGATGCAGCACGTCGGCGACGTCCTCGTGGCGCGGGCGCTGCCCGTCGGGGCGGGAGAGTTGCGCCAGCAGGTTGGCGGCCGACACCCAGAGCGCCTGTTCCGGCACGACGGCCTGCATGCGCGCCGGAGGAAGAGCGAGCGAGCAGCCGGCGCGATCGAGGTCGGCCAGTCGCAGGATGGGCACCAGCGGCGTGCGCTGGTAGTAGACCCACCCGTCCGCGCCGGCGACGTTGCGGCGGATTGCCTCGCACAGGGCGCTGGCAGCCGACGGCTGTTCGATCGCCAGCAGTTGCAGCAGGTGCATCTGGATCGTCAGGTCGGCAGGATTCGGATCGCGGCCCGGGTCGAGGCACTGGTACCCGTCACGCGGCGAGAGCCACGTGCGATACAGCCCATCGGGCCGGCGATACTGCGCGATTGTCGCGAGGGCGTTCGCGAGCGGGGTCCGATCGCTCGGCGGCGCGACGCGCCACACCAGGGCGGTGTCGTCGGTGTCGGGCGTGATCGCGCAGCCGAGCGTGCCGATGCCCGGGGCGTCGGGCAGCCCGTGATAGCGCACGAGCCCGTCAGGCTCGACCTGCGCGGTGAGGTGCTCACGGGCCCGCTCGAGGTTGTGGCCGAGGCGCGCGCCCACTACGGGGTCGAGCAGGTCCACGAGCAGTGACGTGAGATAGGTGTTCAGCTCGTGTTGAGGTGACTCGAAGCGTGTCGAGGTGGTGAAGGCGGTCAGCCAGTATCCGGACGCGTGCTGGTGATCGCGAATCCTCTCGGAGGCGGTCTGGAACGCGACGTCGAGTTCGCGCTGAGGCGCTCGCACGGTGAGCGTCGTGCTTCCGAGGAAGTGGGTGTCGCCCGCCTCGGATGCCCAGAGGAACAGCGACAGGCGGCGGTCGCCGGGCGGCAGGTTCGTCGTGTCGAGCGGAATGCTCCATCCAGCCGGGCCCGCGCCACCGACAACGCGGCGGACGTCGGGGCGCTCCTCGAACGTGCGTACGGCGACGGGCTCGCCGCCGTCGATGCCGATGCCGACCTGCAGCGGCGCCGCGCCGCCTGCGAGCGCCCACCCCTTCACGTTGACGGTCTTGCCCGCGGTGACGGTATCCACGACCTGGCCGTCCACTTCGAACTGGTCGAACGCGCCGCGCATGCGGACCCAGAGTTCCGCGGGCGCGAGCCCGCGCGCCGGCGCGGCCACGAATGCGGCATTCCGCCAATCGAATGCCGGACGGAGCTTCGCGGGCTCCTTGGGGAACTCGTAGAGCGCGACGTCGGTGACTCCGGTGTACGTGAAGGCGCCCACGGCTTCGATGCCGATGGCGACGCTCACGGCAAGGACGAACCCCGCACGCCCACGCCGGCCGAGCGTTGTCACGACCGGAACCAGCATCCAGATCAGCATCGGCGTGAGATCGGTCAGGAAGCGGGGCCCCCACGACAGTCCCGCGCGCCAATCGGTGCGCGCGTACGCAAGAATCTGCACGGCCACCCCCATCGCCATCGCGATCGTCAGGGCGCGATCGGCGCGTCCGGCGGGCAGGCGCCGCCAGGCGAGCGCCAGGAAGAGGAAGAAGGGCGAGAACACGAGCAGCCCGCGCGTCGGGCTCACGAGCAGGCCGGCGATCCCCCGCGAGACCCACCATGCGTCGTTGCGCATGAAGCCGAGGTCGCCGATCAAACCGTAGCCGCCGCCCAGCGCGCCGACGACGGCGAGGTTGTAGAGCAGCACGAGTGCGATCGGCAGCAACGAGGCGATGGCAAACAGCGGCGCGCGGTGGCGGCCCGCCCAGAGCAACGCGTACGCGCCAAGGGCGCCGGCGAGCACGGCGTCGGGCGGGCGGTTGCCGACGATCAGCCCGCAGAGCAATCCTGCAGTGATGGCCGTCGTGGTCGTCGGCCGTCCCGTCACGCACAACAGGACGCCGACGATCAGGAGCTGCGCCAGCCCGTGCTGCCAGAGCGCCTGGCTGCTGATCACCCACGTGCTCGTGCCGAAGGCGTACGCCACGGTGAGCAGCAGGGCGGTGCGGGCATCGGCGCGGCGCCGCAGCAGCAGGAAGAGCAGCGAGGCGGAGAGGGCGGCGATGAAGGAGGCCACGACCTTCTCCATGACGCGTCCGACGTGGTCGAGCGTGGCGTCGGTCCATCCCACGTGGTTGACGTAGGCGACGGCTGGCACGTAGAGCGGCGAGACGAGCACCGGCAGCACGACGGAATACAGGGAGACGCGATGCCCGTCGGCCGTCGGCGGCATCCAGTAGGCACCCTCGAGCCTCCTGGGATCGGTGGGGAGCCTGCGCCCCTGCGAGGTCACCTCCGCGACCGGGTCGAGAAGGATCGTGCCGTGCCCGAGGATCGCAAACGGCAGATAGCGTGCGGGAATCGCATCGCCAGCGCTGATCGCACGACCGTTCGCGTTGTACACGACGAGGCAGCAGAGCCCGATGAGCAGGCTCGTGACTGCGTCACGCCATCTGTCCGGCACGGTCACGCCAGCCACAGGGCCGCGACCATCGTGAGGCCGATCAACGCGTGCAGCGCGCGATAGCGCGTCTGCAGCCGGCAGATCCCCGTCCTTGTGAGGCCTTCGGCAAGAGCTCGCAGCGACCAGCGGAGGTGCAGGGGATAGAGCATCAGCAGCACGGCGAGGACCCGGGGGATCGTCCCCGCCAGGGCCAGACCGAACAGGACGACCTGGGCCAGCGTGAAAAGGGCCAGGCTGGCCACCAGGGTCGGACGCCTGCCGAACCGGACCGCGTTGGTCATGATGTGGTTGCGGGCATCGGTGCGGTAGTCACGGAGTTCCTGCGTCAGGTGACCGGCGGCGAACGTGAGTCCGAAGACCACGGCGATCACCAGTCCGCGGCCGTCGATGGCGCTCGCCAGGCTGTAGCCGACGAGGAAGTGCAAGGCGCCCCCGCACAGGTGGGCCGCCGAACTGAGGACAGGGCGGCCCTTCCAGTCGAACGGCGGCAGCGAGTAGAGACTGCCGAATACCGCGACTCCCGCGGCGGCGCACAGCACGGACGGTCCGAGACGACTGAAGAGTGCGAGGCTCAGGACGAGGAGACCAGCCGTCAGCACGCCCATTTCAGCACGCGTCACGCCTCTTGCCGTGAAGACGTGCGCGGCGCGGGCGGCGTCGACTCGATCGGCGCGCTCGTTGACGAGGTCGTTGAGTGCGAAGACGTGGGCGACCAGGCACGCGTTGGCGAGCGCCAGCAGTGCCAGCCGACCGATCTGCCCGGCGCTCCCGGATTGCAGCGCGAAAGCGGCGCCCATCAGCGGCGTGCCCTGGAGGATGATGATGTCCCGAACCCTCAGGCAGGCCAGGTAACGTGAAGCCGGCTTCCTGCTGTCCGCAATGTCGGCCACGAGCGACGTCCGCATGCTTCCCCGTCGGCCGCCGGACATTGCGCGACGCCGTTCCTGATGAATCGTGATCTCGACGACAGTCGCGTGTCGCCGCGGACTGGGCAGTATACGCCGTAGGGCACGGTCACGCGGGGCAGGCCGCTACAATCGCTTCCCGTATGGCAAAGCCGCCCGTGGACGTCACCCTGCAGTGGACCCGCGATCTCGTTTTCGAAAGCCAGGCCGGCGGCCGTGCCGGACCCGTGCTCGACGGCGACGCCGCCGCTGGCGCCTCGCCGGTGCAGGCTCTTGCCCTCTCACTCGGCGCCTGCATGGGCGTGGACGTGGTGATGATCCTGAAGAAGGGCCGCCACGACCTGCGGGGGCTTCGCGTCCGGATCGTCGGCGAGCGTGCGGACGGGCCTCCGGCGCGTTTCACGAGCTACACGCTCGACTACGAGATCGCCGGGCCGGTTCCCGAAGCCGCCATCCAGCGGGCAGTCGACATGTCGCGCGACACGTACTGCTCGGTCTGGCACAGCCTCCGCCAGGACACGCCGCTCCACGTCCGCTTCACGCGCGTCGATGCCTGACGTCGGGAGCGCCGGTCCGACGACGGCGCCGGCGCGGAAGGTCCGTGCGGGCTACATCGACTGGATGCGCGGCCTCGCCGTGCTCGTGATGATTCTCGCGCACCTGGTCGACTCCTGGATGGTGCTCGGACCGGCGCGACAGACGCGTCCGTACTTCTGGTTCATGGTGCTCGCCGGAATGGGAGCGCCCATGTTCCTGTGGCTGGCGGGGCTGGCGGTGCCGCTGGCGGCGCACGCGCGGGTGCGCCGCGGCGCGTCAGCAGCCGAGGCCAGCTGGATGCTGCAGAAGCGCGGCTGGCAGATTTTCGGCCTCGCGCTGTTGTTCCGGCTGCAGGCCTACGTGTTCAGCGCCGGCGCAACGGCGTACGGGATGCTGAAAGTGGACATCCTGAACGTCATGGGGCTGTCGCTCGTGGCCGCGGGATGGTGTTGGGGGCGGAGCCGTACGCCGAGCGGGCGCATGGCGATCGCGATGGCGGCGACGGTGGCGGTGGTGGTGCTCTCGCCGCTGCTGCGGCAATGGTCATGGGTCGGCGCGCTACCCGATCCGATCGAGTGGTACCTGCGGCCCGCGCCCAATCGCACGACGTTCACGCTGTTCCCCTGGGCCGCGTTCGTGTTCGCGGGGCTCGCGCTGGGCGAGTGGCTCGCCGCCACACCGCCCGAGAAGCGTGGGCTCAGGCTTCACGTGGCGTGTCTGCTCGGCGGCCTTGCGCTTGCCGTTGTCGCCTACCTGCTCTCGTTCCGCCCGACGCTGCTCGCCGGTTCGCAGTTCTGGACCACTTCGCCCGCCTTCTTCGCACTCAGGCTGGGGGCTCTTGTAGCGACGTTCGGTCTGCTGTACCTGGTCCTGCGGCCTGGAGGTCTCTGGGCGCGGACGACCTGGCCGGCGTCGTGGAGTCCGATGGAACTGCTCGGGCGCACGTCGCTCTTCATCTACTGGGTCCACGTCGAACTGGTGTATGGCATCTTCTCGCGACCGCTGCACAAGCGTCTGTCGTTCGAGGGCGCGCTCCTGGGCTTCGTCGTGTTCACGTTGGTCATGCTGGCGATCGCCATGCTGAAGACGAAGTACTGGGACAGGCAGGAACCATGGAATGCGTAAATAGACCCACACGGATGGAGAAAGGAAACTCGATGCGCGCCGTTGCCTGGATCGCAAGTGTGCTGTTGGGAAGCGGGGTCGCGCTGGCGCAACCGGCGCCGACGCTCGACATCTACCACGTGGACGTCGAAGGCGGCGCGGCGACGCTCATCGTCACGCCGGCGCGTGAGTCGATCCTGGTGGACGCGGGCTGGCCGGGCAACGGCGGCCGCGACGCGTCGCGCATCCAGGCGGCCATGAAGGCGGCCGGCATCACGCGAATCGACCACCTGATCGTCACGCACTACCACACCGACCACGTGGGAGGCGTGCCGGACCTGATGGCAGCCGTGCCAGTCGGGCAGTTCTACGACCACGGCGAGATGGCGGAACCGCATGCCCCCGACTACGCGAAGAGCTATCAGGCGTACAGGGCGGCGGTGAAGGCGCGCCGGACGCTGTCGCCCGGCGACGTCCTGACGCTGAAATCCGCGGCGGGCGGAGGTCCCGTGGTGCTGACGTTCGTCGCGGGTCACGGCACCGTGCACACGAAACCCGGTGCACCGGCCAACGCCGCCTGCGCCACCGTGAGCACGAAGCCCGACGACCCGTCCGACAACGCCCGCAGCCTTGCCTTCACCCTTGCGTACGGGGCGTTCGACTTCTTCGACGCCGGCGACCTGACGTGGAACACCGAAGCGCGGCTGGTGTGCCCGGCCAACACGCTGCCGGTCGTGGATGTCTACCAGGTGACGCACCACGGCCTCGACACGAGCAACAACCCGCTCGTGCTGGGCGCGCTCGCGCCCACCGTGGCCGTCATGAACAACGGCGCGAAGAAGGGCGGCTCGGCGTCAACCGTCAGGGCGTTGAAGTCCCTGCCGTCACTGCAGGCGCTCTACCAGCTGCATCGCAACGTCGCCACGGGGCCGGACGACAACACGGCGCCCGAGCTGATTGCCAACCCGGACGAGACCCCGGACGATGGCCACATGGTCAGCGTGCACGTGCAGCGCGACGGCAAGTACACCGTCGTCAATCACCGGACAAGGGAGAAGCGAGGGTTCACCTCGAAGAGCTGAAGGGCAGGGAGCGAGGAATGCGGCAATGCGAGGAATGCATTACCTGTGGCCTCGACATTCCCTCATTCCCGCATTCCCGCATTCCCGCATTCCCGCATTACTGAATTACTGCATTACCGCCTGTCCTGCTCCTTGTGCGATTCGACGAACCACATGTACTTGTCGACCTCGTGAGCGATGCCGGTGAACAGATCGGCGGTCACCGCGTCGTCCAGCTCCTCGGCATCTTCGATGCCCTTGCGTAATCCGTTGCCGAACTTCGCGAGCGCCGACGACACGCAATCGACGTGGATGTTCCAGGCTTGCGCTTCCACCGGGTACGGGGGGAGCGATGTGCGTTCGACGACCGCCTGGGACGTGCCGACCGCGACGCCGCCCAGCATGACGGCTCGTTCCGCGATGCTGTCCTTGAACGTCGCGGCGGCGGTGGCCACCTGATCGAACAGTTCGTGCAGCCCGATGAAGTTCGGTCCCTTCACGTTCCAGTGCGCCTGTTTCGCCTGGAGCTCGAGGTCGATGACGTCGGCGAGCCGTGCGTTCAGCAGCTCGACCGCCGACTGCCGCGCCTCGGGGTCCAGCCCGTGCTTCGTGGGATTCAAGGTGACTGTTGCAACGCTCTTCTTGGCCATACTCACCTCCAGAGGCACCAAGCGTGCCAATGTGAATCGCTCAATCCGTAGCCGTTCGACCGGGCGAGGGCGCATCGTTCCAGAACAGCACGGCTGCGTTGAACAACATCCCGAACTCACCGTGGTTCTGCCACCGATAGCACGGATTGGTGGCGAAGGCCACGATGCGACCTGCGCCGAGTCCTGTCTCGACGATGGCCGGCCGGCGGCGTGTCTCGGCCGTCCCGCGCATCAGCCCGCTCAGCACGCCTTCGTCCCCGCCGGTGAAGCGCATCAGCACCTGCGCGGCCTCATCCTCTTCGGGCACCTGGAACAACGGACCGTTTGCATAGCGCACGGGGACGGTCTTTCCGCTGTAGCCGAAGAAGATCGGATGCTCGGCTCGCGTGATCTCCGCCTGGACGATCGGCCCAGGCGCGTAGAACGCCGGTGACGGGCGGTTCGCCGTGATCGTCCGCTGCAGCCCGAACTCCGCGGGCATGTACGACGAGCCCCCGAGCGTGATGAGGACGCCGCCCTCCTCGACGAACTTCTGCAGTTCGAGCACGCCCTCGAGCCCCATGCCGCCGGTGATGTCGTCGGACGCCCCGTACGCGCCGAGGGAGGGGAACTGCGGATCCTTGCGGTACGGCAGCGGCTTGCCCTTGTTCGGCACGTCGTAGACGAGCGCCTTGCCGGTGGTCGCCTGATGCGGAATCAGGATCACGTCGTAGGCCGCCTTCAGGCCGCCGGCCTTGATCCGCTCCTTGTAGATCAGGTCGTAAGGAATGCCGAACTGATCGAAGGCGTGGCGCACCCAGCCGACTTCCTGCGTGCGTCCCCACGTGGAGAACATCGCCAGCTTCGGCAGGTCGACGGCGACCGTCTTCAGGTCAGCGGGCAGGGGCTGCGAAATGTGCTGCACGGGGAGTCCCAGGCGGCGTGCCTTCGCGGCGGCGTCGAGATCCATGCTGGCGAACACGAAGGATCCGGCCGGGAACTCCAGGTCGCCGACCTTGAACGCCGTGGCAGCGCCACGCACGTCGGTGGCCGCGCCGAGCGCGAGCCGCAGCTTCACCATGTCGTTGGATCCGTGGTGGGGGACGATCGTGCCCGTGCAGTTGCACATTGCGCCCATGCCACTTCCCGTACGACTTGGCGGTACGTCCAGCACCGCCTTGTCGCTCGTCGGCTTCACGTCCACGTGCAGCATCAGCCCCATGGTCCAGCCGGTGTCGTCGTAGGTTCGCAGCGACGGGTCGGGGAACGTCTGCTTCTCGAGTAGCGTCTTCGCGAGCCGCCCGTAGGGCTGATCGAGCTTGATGACGATCGAGTCTGCGGGGTAGGTCCCGTCACTCAGCTTCAGTTCCGTGTCCGTACGCATCGTCTCGATGCCCTGCCTCTCGAGGAGGGACACGAGCAAGCGGACACGCGTCTCGTCCTTCTGCCCCGCCGGCACGATGAACGCGTGCGGCGGGTTGGTGCGACCGGCTTCGATGCTGTTGCGGCTCTTGCGGTAGAAGTTCTCGGTGATCACCTCCGGGAACGACGAGGCGTACTGCAGCGCGGAGAGCACCGCCGTCTGCATGTAGTTCGTGTTGTTGCGCATCGACCACACCACCTCCTTGTAGGGCGGCAGCGGTCGGTACCACTCACGGCTCGTCTGCCCGGCGCCCCCGCCCGGTGGCGTCACACGCCGCTTCATCGTCGTCGCGCCGCCGTTGCCGAAGGTCTCGTACATGCGGGCGAGGCCGTTGTGGTTCGACGACATGAACGCGAGGTAGCCGGGCGACCACATGTCCACGAAGCCGTGTGTCCACACGCCCGGCATCCCATGCTTGGTGAGCTGTGCCATCTCGAAGTTGGCAAACATCGGCAGCTCGCCATAGACGATGGGGTCGAGGTTGGGGTTGTGCGGCGCCTGGCCGGAGAAGGTGTAGAGGAACGGCACCGACTCGTGCAGGTCGTGCATCACCGGCGGATGGGTCGCGAGATACCACTCGAGGTGGGCGCGCATGGTCACCTGCGAGTAGTTGATGTCGCGGTTGTTGTCGTGAAAGATGTACTTCCCCCAGTACGGAGGGCCGGTGATGCGGTCCTTCTCCTCCGTGATGTCCACCATGTGCTGCCGGTACCAGTCCACGTACCTGTCGCGGCCATCCGGGTCGGTGGCGGGCGTGAAGCTCACGATGACCCGGTCGCGAATCTGGCGGATCAGCGGCGTGTCGCTGGCGACGAGTCGGTAGGCGAGCTCCAGCAGCATCTCGGGCGGCCCGGTCTCCGCACTGTGCAGACCGGCCATCAGGTGGTAGATGGGCGGCGTCGCCTCAATCAGGCGCTGCGCCTCCTTTTCGGCCAGGCCGCGCGGATCGGCAAGGCGCGCGAGACTCGCCTTGTGCGTGTCGAGCCGCTTCAGCGTCGCCTCGTTCGCGATGTAGACGACGGTGATGTCGCGTCCTTCGTCGGTGGTGCCGATGGTGGTCACGCGGATGCGCCGCGAGGCCTTCTCCAGCGCCCGGTAGTACGCCAGCGCGTCTGCGGTCTTGGTCAGCTTCTGCGGCGCTCCCACGTGGTAGCCGAGCACGTCCTTCGGTGTGGGGATTCCCTTCACGACCGGGAGGGTATCGACGAGCGGGCTCAGGAACTCCGGCGCCGTCGTCCACTCCTTGACGCGCTGCGCGAAGTCGGGGTCGGATGTCTCGCGCGAGACCGGTTGCGCGAGCGGCGCGGCGCCGAGCAGTCCGGCGAGGGCAGCGGTAAGAATCCAGCGAGGCAGACGCGCGAGCATGCGCGGCACTATAGCGCGCGCTGCCATCCGGGCGGCGCGATGCCACTTTCGTGATCTGCGTGCCACTTCCGTGATCGACGCGGCACGTTCGCTGCCGGTGATTGCGTGCGGACGTGGCTCTTTTCACGCACGAACAGCCGTGGCATGCCGGTTGCTCCGCTTGCAATCGTCGGCGGTCTGTTTGTGGCACGATGCCACAGTGCTGGGGAGCCAGATCGTCGGCAGCAGAGGCCGCGCAAT
>JAEZCY010000167.1 GCA_023429845.1 Acidobacteriota bacterium | reverse complement strand
CCACCCACGCCGCGCTGACGCGGGGCCCTCCGCAGGTGCGCGCCCGGCGTCCCCGGCGTCCGCGTTGCCTCATGCAGGCGTCGCGCCTCGCCCGACGCGCCCCCACTTCCCGGCACGGCGCGCTGCGGCACCGGGTGGGCCGGGTTTAAGATGGCCGCCATGGCGCGATGGCAGCAGAGGGTCTGCGGCCACGGCGGGGCCGTCGGTGTGCTGCTTCTGCTGTGCGCCGCCGGCGTGCGCGCGCAGTCCTCGGCAGAGGCTGACGCCCTTTCCCGCGCGCGCGAGCTCGCCGCCGCCGGTCGCTACGACGAGGCGCGGACCAAACTCGAGCCTCTGACACGCGGCGAGCACGCGGCCGGGCATGCACACCTCCTGCTCGGCGCCATCGACGAGCAGCAAGGGCGACTCGCCGAGGCGATCGCGCACTACAGGGTCGCGGGAGAACGGCTGCCCGGCTACGCGGTCGCCCTCGACCGACTGGGTTTCGCCCTCGGGCGCATCGGGCAGACCGACGAGGCGCTCGCCACGTTCGAACGTGCCGTTGCCGCCGACCCGGGAAGCTTCGACGCGCAGTATCACCTGGGGGTCACGCGCTGGTGGGTGAAGCAACCGCAACCAGCCGTCGGCCCCCTTCGCGATGCCGTGCGGCTGCGACCCGACCACGCCGAAGCCCACTACTACCTCGGCCGTGCCTTGCGTCAGACGGGTCGCCTGCCGGAGGCGCTCACACACCTCGAGCGCGCCGCCACGCTCGCGCCGACGCTGGCCGCGGCGCACGCGCAACTCGGCGTGGCGCGCCAGGGTCTCGGCGACGTCGAGGGTGCCGTCGCCGCGTTCCGGCAGTCGCTCGCGTTGGGCCCTGCCCAGCCGGACGTGCGCAACAGCCTCGCGCTCGCCCTCGTCCAGAAGGGCGAGTGGCAGGAGGCCGAGACGCTGTGGTCGCGGCTCACCGGCGACGCGACAATGCGCGACACGGCACGGCTGAACCTCGGCATGTCGCAGCTGCAGCGCGGCGACACGTCGACTGCCGTGGCGACCTACAGGGCGCTGGTCGCCGACGAGCCCGCCAGCGCCGAGGCTCACTACAACCTGGGCATGGCCCTGAAGCAGCAGGACGACTTTCCTGGAGCCGAGCGCGCGTTGCGCGAGGCGTGCGCCCTCGACGCGACGCTGCGTGAAGCGCCGTTCACCCTCGGCGTGCTGCTGTGGCAATCGGGCCGTGGCGCCGACGCCGTCGGATGGTTCGACAAGGCCCTGACGATCGATCCCGAGTTCGCCGACGCGCACTACATGCGCGGACTCGTCCTGCAGGAGCGTGGAGATCTGGCCGGCGCCATCGCGGCGCTGCGCGTCGCCGTCGGGCTTCGTCCATCTTCTGCCGATGCCCACCTGAGTCTCGCGCGCGCGCTGCACCAGCAAGGGGACCGCGACGCGGCCACAGCCGCCGCGGAGACCGCCGCACGTCTCTCGCAGCGCAAGACCGACGCGCAGGCATCCACCTTCGCTGTCGGCGTCGGCCGCCAGCGTCTGCGCGCCAACGATCTCGACGGGGCGGTCATGCAGTTCCGCGAGGCCATACGTCTTGCCGGCGACAACCCCCAGGCGCACTACCAGCTGGCTCTGGCGCTGCGCGCCCGCGGTGAACTGCGCGAAGCCGCGCGGCACTTCGACGAGGCGGCGCGCCTGGCGCCGTATCTCAAACCGCCTCCCGACATGTAAGCCGATGCGAACGCTCAGGCGACACCCTGACCGGCTGGCCCTCGCGGCGGCATGCGTGTCCGCCGCGCTGGTCGCCGTGCCCCTCGCGCAGGACCAGCCTCTGTCCTTCTCGTTCAGTGAAGTGGCGGAAGAGGCAGGGCTCATCCACCAGACCGTGTACGGAGGCGTCGACCGCAACCGCTTCCTGCTCGAGACGACCGGCCCTGGCGTCGCGCTGCTCGATGTCGATGCCGATGGCTGGCTCGACGTCTTCCTCGTCAACGGCACCAGCTTCGAACGTCCGGCCGAACCTCGCCCCAGCGCTCACCTGTACCGGAACCTCCGCAACGGCCGATTCGAGGACGTCACCGACGCCATGGGACTTCGTCAGGCCGGCTGGGGACAGGGCGCCTGCGTGGGCGATTACGACCGGGACGGCCGCGACGACCTGCACGTCGCTTATTGGGGA
Source organism: Acidobacteriota bacterium (assembly GCA_023429845.1). Lineage (GTDB taxonomy): Bacteria > Acidobacteriota > Vicinamibacteria > Vicinamibacterales > Vicinamibacteraceae > Luteitalea. The sequence continues at coordinate 7,627 of JAEZCY010000167.1, read as the reverse complement.
CAGAACCGCCTGTTCCGGAACGCGGGACAGCGGTTCGAAGACGTGACGGAGGCTGCAGGCCTCGTCACGGCGCGGCGGTGGGGCGCCGGCTGCGCGTTCCTCGACGTGGACCGCGATGGCCATCTGGATCTGTTCGTCGCCAACTACATCGACTTCGATCCGGATCGCACGCCGACGCCCGACAGCGGCCTGTGCCGCTACAAGGGCGTGCCCGTCGCGTGCGGACCTCCAGGCCTCGCCGGCGGCAAGTACGTGCTCTACAGGAACACCGGCCGGGGCACGTTCGAGGACGTCTCGGACTCGTCCGGGGTCACCAGAACGGCCTCGACGTACGGGCTGGGCGTGACCACGCTCGACTTCAACGACGATGGCTGGGTGGATGTGTACGTGGCGAGCGACTCGAGCCCGAGCGCGCTGTTCGTGAACAACACGGACGGGACGTTCACCGACATGGCGGTGCTCGCCGGGTGCGCGTACAGCAAGGACGGCAAGCCGCAGGCCGGCATGGGGGTCGCCGTGGCGGATCTCGACCGATCGGGCACGATCGACCTCTTCAAGACGAATTTCGCCGGCGACACGTCCACCCTGTACCTGAACGACGGCAAGGGGTACTGCGACGACCGCACGTTCCCGGCCGGTATCGGCATCAACACGCGCTACCTGGGATGGGGGGTCGGCGCTCCGGACTTCGATCGGGATGGCTGGCCCGATCTGTTCCTGGTCAACGGCCACGTCTATCCGGAGGTTTCCCAGTTGCCGGGTGAAGCGGCCTACGCGCAGCGCAAGGTCGTGTACCGAAATGCCGCCGGTCGCTTCGAGGACGTCACCGAGCGTCTGGGGCCACCCGTGACGCTGGCGCGGCCCGGGCGAGGCGCGGCGTTCGGCGACCTCGACAACGACGGCGACGTGGACATCGTCGTCAACAACATGCACACGCGGCCCGACCTGTACCGCGTCGAGACCCGTGCGTCCGCAGGCACGTGGCTGCTGCTCCATCTGCGCGGTGTTGCCTCCAATCCGAATGCGATCGGTGCGAGGGTGACGGCGCACGCCGGCACCGATCGCTGGGTCGACGAGGTGCGCGGAGGCGGCAGCTACTACGCGCAGAACGACTTCCGGATCCATATGGGACTTGGAGCGCACAGCCGCGTCGAACGCCTCGAGGTGCGCTGGCCGAGCGGCCTGAAGGAGCGATGGCACGATGTCGCCGTCAACCAGTTGCTCACGCTTCGGGAAGGCTCTGGCAGGCCGGTGCGGGAGTGACGCCGTGACCGCCATGCGACGAGAGTGCACGTGGGCGGCCGCGGCGCTGCTCGTGTGGCTCGTCGTGTGGGGGGGCATCACGGACGCGCAGACGCCACCCGCGCCCGACCGCGTGGCCCAGGCACGCGCTTTGGTCGAGGCCGGCCGCGCGCAGGCGGCGCTCGACCTTCTCGGTGATCCCGGCGCGAACGGCGAGGCCGGTGAGGACGCGCGCGTCCTGCACATCCGCGGACTTGCGTTCTATCACCTCGGTGACGCCGCACGGGCCGTGCCGCTACTTGAGCGCGCACGCGGCGGACTGGAGGACGGACACGAGCGCCAGCAGGCCACCGAGGTGCTCGGCCTGGCGCTCATGCTCGCCAACCGGCCCGCCGATGCGCTGCCGCACCTCGAGGCCGCCGTCACGGCGAGCGGCTCGGCCGACGTCGCGCATGTGCTCGCGCAGGCAGCCGTGCAGGTCGGCAAGCCCGACACGGTACGGCGCGCACTCGCCCTCGCGTTCGGGCTCGACGCCGATCGCGCGGAGACGTTGGTCGCCGCCGGACAGCTGATGGCCCGTCTCGACATGCACGAGATGGCCGAGGACACGCTCCGGACGGCCGTCGCGCGGAACGCGTCGGTGCTGCAGGCCAACTATCTCCTCGGGCAGGAGGCCCTGTTTCGCGGGCGCCTCGAGGAGGCCGTCACGCTCACGCGGCGCGAGTTGACGCTGAACCCGCTCGACGCCATGGCACTCGTCCAGCTTGGCGACGCGCTCACGCGGCTCGACCGCTGGCACGAGGCGCTGCCGCTCCTGCAGCGCGCGATCTGGTTGAACCCGTACTACAGCGCGCCCTACATCCTGCTCGGCCGCGGCCACATGCGCGCCGGGCACCATGACCTCGCCGAGGGCATGACGCGCCGCGCCATCGCCTTCGATCCGAACAACCGCAGCGCGCACTACCTGCTCGGCCAGATCCTCCAGCAGCTCGGACGGACGACCGAGGCCTCGGAGGCGTTCGCGCGCGCGCAGCAGCTGCAGCAGCAGGGTCGGCGCTGACGTGGCGCCGCGGCTGGTGGTGCTCTCGCTCTGTGCGCTGGCTGTGGGGATGCCCGTCTCGACACGCCTCTCTCTCTCGACCGACGAGCGCAGCTGGCCGGTGCAGTTCGTCGACCGCGCCGCCGAAGCCGGCCTGACGATCCCCAGCATCTACGGAGACGTCGATCGCAAGCGCTTCATCATCGAGACCAATGGCGCCGGCGTCGCGCTGATCGACGTCGATGACGACGGCTGGCTCGATGCACTCGTCCTGAGCGGCACACGGCTGCGCCAAGGCGCACGGGCGGAAGCGACATGGCCCGCCGGCCAAGCGCCCACCGCGAGGCTCTATCGCAACCGCCGCGACGGCACCTTCGCGGACGTGACGCGCGGCTCCGGTCTCGATCGCAAGGTCGGTTGGGCGTCCGGCGTCTGCGCCGGCGACTACGACAACGACGGACGGCTCGACCTGGCGATCACCTACTTCGGCCACAACGTCCTGTACCGCAACATCGGCGGCGGGCGCTTCGACGATCAGACCGAGGCGGCCGGGCTCGGCGGCAAGGCCGCACGGTGGGGTGCCGGCTGCACGTTCGTGGATTACGACGCCGACGGCCGGCTCGACCTGTTCGTGTCCAATTACCTGACGTTCGACCTCGCCACCGCGCCCGCTGCCGGTGCAGGGCCGCACTGCATGTGGAAGGGCGTCCCCGTCAACTGCGGTCCCCGGGGGCTGCCCCCCGAAACGAACCTCCTGTACCGCAACACCGGATCGTCGTTCGTCGATGTGTCCGACACCGCGGGCATCAGCCGCGTCACCGGCCGCTACTCGATGAGCGCGATCGCCGCCGATCTGGACGACGATGGCGACGTGGACATCTATGTGGCGGCCGATTCGACGGCCGCCATCCTCTACCGCAACAACGGCGATGGCACGTTCACGGATGTCGCGCTGGAGACGGGTGCCGCGTACAACGCCTTCGGGGCGCCGCAGGCAGGCATGGGGCTCGCTGTCGCCGATGTCGATGCCGACGGCCGCCTCGACATCGCCAAGACCCACTTCGCCGACGACGTACCGGCGTTGTACCGGGGCCTTGGACGCGGCCTCTTCGAGGACGTCGCACTGTCTGCCGGCCTCGCCGTGGAGAACCGGTTCGTGCAGTGGGGCGTCGGCCTCCCCGATCTCGACAATGATGGCTGGCCGGACCTGCTGTACGTCACCGGCAGCGTATATCCGGAGGTCGAGGCGCGGCTGCCGCAGTACCCGCATCGGTCGCCGCGGGTCGTCTTTCGAAACCAGGGCAGGGGCCGCTTCACGCCGATGAGCGCGCAGTCAGGACCCGCGATCGCGGCGGCGCATTCGAGTCGGGGCGCGGCGTTCGGCGACGTGGACAACGACGGCGACACCGACGTGCTGGTGATGAACATGAACGAGCCACCCTCGCTGCTCATCAACACGGCGCATTCGAGTCACGGCTGGATCGGCATCCGGTTGAAAGGGACGCAGGCCAACCGGCGGGGACTCGGCGCGACGGTCCTCGTGACGGCAGGCGGCCGGACGCAGTCGCGCGTCGTGCTCAGTCAGTCGAGCTATTACTCGCACGACGACATCGTCGTGCGCGTCGGCCTCGGGACGGCGACCGCAGCGGATCGGGTGGATGTGCGATGGCCCGGCGGCGCCGTCACCACAGTCGAGTCGCTTGCCGCGAATCGCATACATGAGGTGGTTCAAGGCGCTCGCGCATCTCGCTGAATTGCAGTTGACATGTGACGAACCGGTGCTAGCCTGACTGCAGTCCCTCCAGTAGTACATTCGCATTCCCGGTGCAGCTCTGCCTCGGGTGTGCGTGACGCGTTGGCCTGAACGTTCAGGAGGCTCGCATGCGTCGTCCCTCGAAGGCCGCCCGGTGCCTGTGCGCGCCGACGTCTGTCGGCGTCCTCTTCCTGCTCGTCGGCGTGCTCTCGCCCTCCGTCGCCCGGATCGCGTTCGGGCAGGCGGTGTACGGCAGCATCGCCGGGACCGTCACCGACGACAGCGGCGCCGTGCTCCCGGGCGCCGTCGTGACGATCACGAGCCTGCAGCGCAAGACTGTGGATACCGCCACCACCGATACGAACGGTCGGTACACGCGCGAGCGTCTGGTGCCTGGCGCGTACGAAGTGCGGGTCGAGTTGCAGGGCTTCAAGCTCGCGGTCCTCCCGGAGGTGACGGTCGCCGTAGATACGCAGACACCGGTGAACTTCACGATGGAGGTCGGACAGGTCGCCGAAGAAGTCACCGTGACCGGCGGCTCACCGCTCCTCAAGACGGACCGGGCCGACGTGTCCACGCGCTTCGAACAGCGGCAGCTCACCGAGCTGCCCGTGCTCGATCGCAACGCCACGAAGTTCCTGCTGCTGACGCCCGGCACGCAGCAGCTCGGCTGGCAGCATGCGGCGAGCGAGAACCCGCAGGGCTCGGTGCAGATTCAGGTCAACGGCCAGCACTTCAGCGGCACGGGCTATCAGCTGGACGGCACCGAGAACCGCGATCCGATCCTCGGCATCATCGTCATCAACCCGACGCTCGAATCGCTCGGCGAGATGAAGGTCACATCGCAGAACTACGACGCCGAGTTCGGGCAGGCCACTGCCGGCGTCGTGTCGATGCAGACCAAGTCCGGCAGCAACAGCTTCCGGGGCAGCGCGTTCGAGTTCTACCAGGACGAGGCGTTGCAGGCGCGCAACCCGTTCACGCAGTTCCAGGCCGACCCGGTGACGGGCAAGTTCATACCGGACACCACCAAGCATCAGTACGGCGGGTCGATCGGCGGTCCCATCAGGACCAACCGCTTCTTCTTCTTCACCGACTACCAGGCCCAACGCGACACGCAGGGCGGGTCACGACTGCTGACCGTGCCCACCGAGGCCGCGCGTCGCGGCGACCTGAGCGCTTACGAGACCGCCATCTTCGACCCGGAGACCGGCACGCCGGGCTCGGCGGCCGGCCGCGAGGCGTTCCCCGGCGCGCAGATCCCGACATCGAGGCTGTCGCCGCAGGCGCAGGCGATCCTCGCGAAGATCCCCATGCCGAACGCGCCGGGCCGCGAGAACGGAACGCGCGACAACTTCATCGGGTCCGGCTCGGAGACGTTTCGCGGACACGCCTTCAACGTGCGCGTCGACGGCCGGCTGTCGGCTGCAATCAACACCTTCGGCCGCTACAGCCTTGGGGATTACGTCCGGGACGGGCCAACCGCGTTCGGGTCCGGCGGCGGCATCGAGATCGGCAACCTGGGCGGCGTCTCGGACGTTCGCAACCACAGCATTGCGTATGGGATCGATTACGCTATATCCAGTTCACTGCTCGCCGACTTCCGGTTCGGGTTCTTCCGCTACAACGTCAACGTGCTGCCGTTCGATTACGGGACGATGCCGGCGGCGGATGCGGGGATCCCGGGCCTGAACCTCGACTCGACGTTCACGTCCGGACTCCCCGCGGGGTTCGTCGAAGGCAGCCGCGGCGCCTTCAACTTCGGATCGGGTCTCGGCGTGAACCGCTGCAACTGCCCGCTGCAGCAGGACGAGAAGCAGTTCCAGCTCGTCGGCAACCTGACGAAGATGCTGGGGGCGCATACGTTCAAGTTCGGGGCGGACGTCCGGCGTGCGTACAACCTGCGCGTGCCCAGCGACCGCCACCGATCCGGCGAGCTGACGTTCAGCGGCAACCGTACGGCAGGCGCGACCGGTGGCGGCCTCGGGCTGGCCACCTTCCTGCTCGGCGATGTCACGCGCTTCACCCGCTACGTCAGTGCGAGCACGGATGCGCGTGAGCGCCAGTGGCGGCAGTTCTACTACGCGCAGGACACGTGGCGCCCCACTCAGAAGATCACGCTGAACTACGGGCTGCGCCTCGACATCATTCATCCGCAGACCGTGAACGAGCCGGGTAACGGCGGGTGGCTCGACCTCGACACTGGCGAGATCCTCGTCGGCGGCGTCGGCGGGATCGGCCTGGACGGCAACGTGCGCAATCGCCTCAATTGGGCGCCGCGAGTCGGCGTCACCTACCAGGTGGACGAACGAACCGTGCTCCGCGCCGGGTACGGGCGCAGCTACGACATCGGCGTGTTCGGCTCGCTCTTCGGCCACAGCGTGACCCAGAACCTGCCGGTGCTCTCGGTGCAGGAACTGAACGCCCCGTCGAACTTCGACGCGGTGTTCTCGCTGGAGCAGGGCCCGACGGATCCGGTGTTCCCCGAGGTCCCGTCGAACGGACGGTTCGCTCTGCCGAATGGCGTGTTCAGCCGCGCGCTGCCAGAGCAGCAGCGCCCCCCGGCGCTCGATGCCTTCAACGTGACCGTCCAGCGGCAATTGACGACGACCATGTCGGCTGAGGCCGCCTACGTCGGCAATCGCGGACGCCGTGTGTTTGCCGGCGACGGTCCCGACGTGAACGTGAACCAGGCGACGCTCGATGGCTATCTGCAGGGCGTGCCGCGCGATCAGCGGCGGCCGTTCTACCTTGGGTTCCAGACGCCGGTCGAGAACCTCGGCGGTCCGTTCGGATGGACGCAGGACATCGCGTACTTCTGCAACTGCGCCAACAATTGGTACGACTCGCTGCAGGCCAAGCTCGAGCAACGATTCTCAAGTGGCTACAGTTACAGGGTCAGCTACACGCTCCAGCGCGCCCGGGGCGAGGGCGGCGAATACTTCTTCTTCGACCGGTCGCTGAACCGCGGGGTGCAGGACTGGGATCGCACCCACAACCTGATCGTGTCGCTGGTCGCAGAGGTGCCGTACGGCAGCGGCAAGCGGTGGGGCTCGTCCGCGAGCCCGGTCGTGGAGGCGGTACTCGGGGGGTGGCAGGTGAACGTCAACAGTTCCTTCCTCAGCGGACTGCCGTTCAACGTCAGTTACAACGACGCGGGACAGGACCGCGACACGGGTCCGAACAGACCGGACCTGATTGGCGACCCTGATGGGCCGGAAACCCGTGCGCAATGGTTCAACGCGGCGCCGATCGGTGCCAGCGGCAGCGCCTTCGGCAGGCCCGCGCGAGGGACGTTCGGTTCGCTCGAGCGCAATGCGCTGCGCGGTCCGCATTTCTGGCAGACCGACGCGTCACTGTTCAAGAACCTGCGGTTCCGCCAGCAGTACGTGCTGCAATTGCGTGTGGAGGCGATGAACGTCTTCAACCAGGTGAACCTGGCCCTGCCCGACGCCACGATCGGGGTTCCCGGCAACCTGAACCCGAACGCCGGACGCATCAACGGCACGGCGGGGCCGCAGCGGGCCGTGCAACTGGCCGCGCGATTCTCGTTCTGAGGGCAGGCCCACGTTCGTTTCTGCCGGGCCTTGTGG